>JBITAF010000042.1:0-19561 GCA_044440025.1 Phycisphaerales bacterium JB060
CGGCCCGTAGCAGGACTGGATGAACCTGGCGGTCACGCTCAGCGCGAAGCAGAAGATCCGGAACTGGTTCGGCGCGCAGGAGCGGACCGAGAAGCTCGAGGCGGGCAAGCGGACGCTCGAGCGGGCGCTCCGCCGCAAGCAGCTGCCGATCGGCGCGCTGACGACGAAGGCCAAGCTGGAGGGGGCCGCGCGGTCGCTGATCTCGAGCGAGAGCGTGGACGACCTGTACCTCGCCCTCGCCAACCGCCGGGTCCACCCGCGCCAGGCGGTGGAGGCCCTGGCGCCCGAAACGGCGAAGGACCGCAAGCCGACCCTGCCGACGCACACGCCGGAACGCAAGAGCGTGGGCGGCGTGTTCGTGGACGGCCTGGACGCGCCGGCGAACCTGGCGCAGTGCTGCGGGCCGGTGCGGGGGGACGACGTGGTGGGCTACATCACGCGCGGCCGCGGCGTGTCGGTCCACCGCGTGGACTGCCCGAACGTGCGGCACTTGATGCAGTCCGAGCCGGAACGGTTCGTGAACGTCACCTGGGACGTCCCGTCGGGCGAGGTGTTCCCGGTGGACTTCGAGATCGTCGCCGTGGACCGACCCGGCCTCTTGAAGGACGTCCTGGACGTGATCGCGGGGATGAACAAGTCGGCGACGCGCGTCAGCGCGGACGTGCAGTCGGCGACGCAGGCCCGCATCCACTTCCGGGTGGACGTGCGGGACCAGAAGGAGATCGAGTTCATCAAGGACACCGTCGGCCGGATCGCGGACGTGACGCGGATCTACCGCAGCAAGCCGGGGCTCAAGGCGTGACGGTCCCTCCTTCGTCCCGCGCGCGGCCCGCCTCGCGGAGCGCCTCGTGACCCGCGTGCCGAAAGGCGCGGACGCGTCCGTCCTGTTCGTCTGCCTCGGCAACATCTGCCGCAGCCCGACGGCCGAGGGGGTCTTCCGGTCGATGCTGGAGGAGGCCGGCGTCGCGGACCGCGTGTTCGTCGATTCGGCCGGGACCGGCGCGTGGCACGTCGGCAAGGCGCCCGACGCGCGAGCGCAGGCGGCCGCCCGGCGGCGCGGCGTCGACCTGTCCGGACTGCGCGCGCGTCAGGTCGAGGCGGACGACCTCGACGCGTTCGACTTCGTCCTCGCGATGGACGGCGCGAACCTGGCGGCGTTGGAGGCGATGCGGCCCGGCAAGGCGATGCGGATGCTGGTCTTCGCGCCCGAGGCGGGCACGCTGGACGTGCCGGACCCGTACTACGGCGGGGATGCGGCCTTCGACGCCGTGCTGGACCTGCTGACGGCCGCGTCGCGCGGGTTGTTGGATCGAGTGCGAGACGAGCTGGACGCGCGGTAGCCGCGTGGGGCGTTCCCGCGGCGCGCCCTGGAGCACGATGCGTGAACGCGAGCGTGGTTGGTCGCGGCATCGAGACACGAAAGTCCCGCCGGAGACCAACGGCACCTGACGATCACCCCTTATGGCTGCTGCTTTCGCCCTGACCAGGTTCGAGGGTCGCCACCGCGTTGGGCCGGCGGGACGGCGAAGAGAGTACCACGGTCGCGTCGCCTGACGTGAAGACCCCGCGGACATGGGCCGAGACGGGGACGAGGTGTGAGGAACTTGTAAGACCGTTGTGAGAGTCCGTGCGTAAGATCATCTGGACGCGAGCACACCGGCTCGCGATCGCACTACCCCAGGGCCCGCGAAGCTCATCCATCTTCTGATTCGCGACGCCCGACCGAAAGGAGCGCATCATGCGCAACGGAAGCACCAAGGGTTTCACCCTGATCGAGCTGCTGATCGTGATCGCGATCATCGGCATTCTTGCGGCGGTTCTGATTCCGAACCTGCTGTCGGCGCGCGAACGGGCGTTCACGTCTGCCAACCAGGCCTGCGCCAATAGCATTGTCACCGCGCAGGAGATCTACGCGATCGATGATGCGAACTCGAGCTACGCATCAAACTACGCCACGCTCAGTGCGTTTGGCGAAGGACTGAACTGCGAGAACAGCACTGTTTCTGGCACAACCTCGTGGGCTGCTGGAAACACGTGGACGGTCACGCACTCGACTGGCCGTGGTGACTCGGTGCGCGTAGGGCCTACGGGTCTTGAGTAACGTTCCGTAGGCTTGCAGTTTCGGCCCGCCGCGTGGACCCCGTCGTCGTTATCGTCGATTGGGTCCACGCGTCATTTGTTCTGATCGCCGGCTAGGAGACCCCCAGTGGCGTCGAAGGCTAAGCTTCCTCCCAGGAGACGCGATCACGTGCTGTTTGCCCTGTTTGGATTCATGTTTGCGGTTCTTCCTGTCGTCGCGCCGGGCCCGTGGCTCGACTTTCTGCCGCTTCGACATGGGTATTCGGTGTCGTATCTCGAACTCAAGGTATTGTGCATCTTTGTTGGATTCGCGGGCCTCTTGTTCGTCTGGCTCGTGGGCGCGCACGGTCTCCGTCTCCGCGGTCTATGGGCCGCATTTCGCAACTCCGAACCGTGGTCGCAGAGCCTGTTCGCTGCTGTTCCGATCATGGCAATCGCAAGCGTGATGTCGGCGGAACATTTTGCGGTCGCGCTGATCGGAAGCGCCGCGCGTATCGACGGTGCGCTTGTTGTTGGCATGAGTCTTCTTCTCACGCCATTAATTGCGCGGGTCGTAATGCAGAGTCGCGCTAACGCTGTGGTGATAAGCACGATTGTCGCGTGTGGACCAACCGTCCTGGTGGTTGGTGCGGTCACTGCAAATCTCGCCCTCGGTCTTGACCGCGGCACGATGGCGGATGCAATTGGATTGGGTCATCCGGCTCTGTTCGGCGCATTGATGGCAATTTGGTGCGTCTTCTCGATCGGTCTTGCCGCTACGAACTCGCGATCATCCATCTTTGTTATCTTGCCAGCGATATATGCGATCGGTGTAGGTGTCGCGGGAGGGCGTGCCGCGATGGTTGCACTCCTTGTGTCAGCGCCTGCGCTCCTCCTTTTCCTGCGGCTGCGCGCAAACGTAACCGTTGTGCGACTCGTGTGTCAGGGCCTTCTCATCGCCGCGGGCTTTGCTCTCGGCGTCTTCGGGACTGATTACGGACTGTCGCGTTCACTGTCACTCGGCGAGGCCATTCAAGGCGGCGATCAATCATTCAACAGCCGTCTCATCACGTGGCGGGCGGGCGTCGATCTGCTGGCAGCCAACCCGTGGTTCGGGATTGGCCAAGACGGCTTTTCGCGGGAACTGTGGACCGTAGTAACGCCGGACGAAGAGCGGAAACTGTTCCGAGAGTTCGCGCCACCGAGCGCGGTTGACAGTGCTATTCGAAGTGGAACACTGTTGATCTATGATGACCCGAATACCGGACCCCGGATCACGGCAATGGGCTACGACCGATCGCACAATGCATTCCTTGACTTCGGACTCTTGTTTGGTGTTCCAGCCCTGATACTGGTAGCAGCATCGATCGGGCTGCTCCTGATGCGCGTACTGCAGACGCGAGACCCGATCGTATTGGCGGCAGGCTTCGCATTCGTTGCGTATGGTATTTACTCCCTCGCGTGGTTTTGGAGTCCTCAAGTATCGCCCCTCGCGTACGGCCTGCTCGGTGTTGCCGCCGGGATGTCAGGTGGCTCGGACCGGTCACAAAGCAACGGTGACAGCTAGTTCGGTTACCTGTTGCTGACACCATCCAGATGTGTGGCGTTGGTCCTTGGGTCTCGAACTTTGATCGGGATCGGGGATGGGACGGTCGTCAGGAGACACATGTCCCCCGAGCGGGGGTACTCGAATATGGACCTGCCGACCTAGTGTGGACACACTAACGGAGGTGGGAAATGCGGAGCGAAAACAGACGAGACGGCGTTGCGATCGTTGCAGTCATCCTGGTCCTGGTCGTCGCTCTCGGCGCCTTTGTCACGTCGACGGCCGTGTTGAGCATCGCGAGTCGATCTACCGTGGCGGCGGAACGTGACTCTGTGCAAGCCTTGCTCGCGGCCGATTCGGCGCTCGATACCCTCCCGGCACGCTTGAACGTCATGGGTACTCAGTTGCCTGCTGCGACCGAAGCCGCGATCGCCGCTTGGATCGCGCCTGTCGCCGACTTGGACCTCGGGGACGGCGTGAGCGCGTCGGTGTCCATCGGCAATTACGATCCGGTCCGTGGCGAGGCGTTGTTCATTGCCAGGGGCGTGACGGGATCGGCAACGCGCGTCGTGCAAGAGCGCTACGAAATCGTTCTCGAGTCTCCGCCACCCTTCGCCGCCGCGATTCTTGCGTCCATTACTTCGTTCGTACCCTTCAAACAGCAAGGTGGCGGAAATGCGACTGTGCTTGGCATTGGGGATACGGAGGAGGAGTGGATATTCGAGACGGCGTTCGCAACGGGTACGAGCCCGGGCCCGCAGGACCCGGAGACGGTGCCTAGAACCTTGGCCGAAGCTCGTGCTGGAGAGTACGTGGAGATCAGTAGTGTGCGGTACCGCGTCGAAGAGGATTGCTCGGGCGGTGCAGCCAACGCGACGCTAGTCGACCTCACGTCGGGCATACAGTCCTCCATCGCATGTGGCGCGTCAGTGGGCTTGATCCCGTTCGCCACGACGCCCGACTCGGACGGTGACCCGACCACATTGAAGGTGACGGACCCGACGGGATCGATCTTCGGAGTGGGCGACGAGATCCGCGTGGCCAACGGCTCCGGAACGGTCGACGACATCATCATCGAGGACGATGGTTCCTTCACGTACGTCATCAATTGGGACACGCAACCCACGGTGAACCCACCGGCCGAAGGCACGGTGTTGCGCAAGCGCGTTGTAGCCGCGGCAACCCAGGGAGCCGTGTCGACGCCGACCCCACCTTCGGACTGTGGCGTCGAGGACTGCATCACCTATCCGCAGGGATCGTTGGATAACCTCTGGCAGACGACGTTCGGCGTTCCGTTCGAGGGTACGGGAGACCCAGGCAACCCGGTTGACGGTGGTGTCGTGCGTGCACGGTCGGTCGAACGGACCTCGGATGAAGTGATGTCGGGCGTGTCGTGGCTATCCGCAACGAACAACAAAGACCTAAATGATCTGGTTGGATCGGGCATTCTCATTATTGACGGCCGCGGTAGCGGCGACCTAAAGCTCAATACAAACAACAACTTCACGGGGCTGATCTATGTCATCGGTGACGTCTCGCTTTCCGGGAATGCGATTTCGACCGGTAGCATTGTCGTGGACGGCAATGTGACGCTGCTCAACGACGACACACCGGTCACTGACGGTGAGACGAAGGTCACGGGGACTAACGACACGCGATACGATCCCATTTCGCTGGAACGCGCAATTAGTGGCATTGACAGCTTCACGCCCCCGCCCGGTGGGCTTGGCGATCCAATCGCGAACTCTTGGACTGTTCGATGAGAAGGCTTGGCGGGTTTACCTTGATAGAACTCCTCATCGTTCTTGGTATCATTGCTGTCCTAGCCGCCCTCGCCACCATTGGATCGCGAGGCCTGCTGATCCGAGGGCGGTTGGCCGAAACGGCCTCGGCGATCGAACGCCAGGTCCGCGACGCCCGCCTCGACGTCAAGCGCACGGACACAAGCATTACGTTGGTCTTCGATGCTGACGACGTGTTGGCGCCAGGGGAGCGGCGCGTGACGCTACGGAGCGGCGTCGAGCTGCGCGACGACGCCGCGACCATCGCCCTCCAGCCGCCCTTGGGAACGTGGGCCGACTCGGTCGATGGCGATGTCACACTCACACTGGAATCGGCAGGCATTCAGCGTGACGTCATTATCACGGGCGTTCTCGCACGGGTGGTGCCACGATGAAGGCGATCCACCCCACGCGACTGAAGCACGGCCTGACACTCGTGGAGGTGCTCGTCGCGATTGCAATCCTAGGTATCGGTGCTGCCGCACTGATCGCCTTCCTTCCATTCGTTACGCGCGTGTCCAATGACACGTCGGTCGACCTGACACAGACGCAAGAGGTCGTGTCCATTCTCGAGACCATCGACGCGGCGTGGGACCTTCCGTCCAACTATTCGTTCCAAAGCGGCGGCGCTAACGTCGGTGCTGTCGAAGTGAATGGCGCCAAGGTCTCCGTACCCGATTTCGTCTCGACCCGGACAGGTGGCGAATGTTCGGCGACGATCGTCGAAGTCGATGCGATCCGAAAGCGTGTCATCATTTCGTGCGCCGCGACTGGGGACTTGCCGCAGCGCGTCCTCCGGAGGGAGTACGGTGACCCGCTTTCCGAATAGCCTTCCACCGCAGTCCCGAAGCACCGGCGGGTTCACGCTCGTCGAGTTGCTCGTCGCCTTGGCAATCGTCGGGACGCTGCTCCTCGCGGTTACTCAGTTGGCCGGGGCGGTCCTGAATTACTCGCGCCATGCGGACGCACGCAATCGCGCAGCAGGCGACTTGTCCGATGCGCTCGGCTATGTGAGCCTCAACGCCCAAAGGGCCATGAACGTGCTCGCGACGGGATCGATCGACATCACGCCGAACACAGGCCCGAGCTTCACATGTGCATTGCCGACGTGCCTCGCGATCACCGTCCCCGTCGTGGACCGTAACGATGGCTCGATCACGAACTACCAACACTGGGCCTATCGCTGGACGACGCTCGACGTTCTTGGCAATCCCGCCCTCCCTGAAGGCTGGAGTGGCCCAAATACGCCCGTCTTGATCGAGATTCGTAGCGGTGACCTCCTCGCCCCCGGCGACGACCCGTACGACGGCCCACCTCCTCTGGCCGACTTCTCCGAGGGGTCCGGGAACGTGCCGTCTCTCGTCATTGCTGACCTGACCCGAGACGACGGAGGAGCTTCGTTCGATCCGTTCGCCGTCGATGCAACGGGACGCCTAGTCACGATGCAGGCCCGCCACAGGGGTTCGGGGCTCCTCGACGACATGTTCGTACCTGACGATGGGCCTTTGACGATCACGGTGAACCGTCGACCGTAGCCTGAAAGGCCAGACTGACCGCCGGTCACGCGTTCGTTCGCTGGAGCGCACCTGATCGATGCAAATGGAAGCGCCCTTCGACGGAAGCTACTCGGAGGGCACAATATGGTCAGATTCCGCGGACAACGGGGTACGGCACTCGTAGCCAACTGTTGTCGTGTGCCATGGAAGATGCCTTCAACAGGACATGCATTCGAGGGATATGGATCGTGCCGACGTCGTCCGTGTGCGTCGACAGCGCGTATGCGCGGCCCGACCCGACGATTGCACCGGCACACCTTGGCCACCGTTGAATGCGGCGCTCACACCTGTTTGACTCAGGGCCGTCGGCTGGCCCGTGGCGTTTCCGATGTCGGCCGCCGCTACCCTCACCGTGGCGAATCGGATAACCTCATGACGGAACGTATTGTTCCGAGCCTATCCAGAGCAGCCGAGGGACCTGGCCCGACGACGCTGCGGCAACCAGCGGTCATGTCCGTGGGTGCTTCCTCCAGCCGGTGCGACGGCTACGATGGCCCGAGGCTTCGGGAAGATAGGGGCGAAAGCCTCGTCTTCGTGTCCAGTCCCTTCATGACGGGACGGAAGGAGGCGAGAGATGCAGGACATCTCCAACCCAGAACGAGTGCGCGACACGTGGCGCACGCCACGAATGTCGCACGCGGCCGCGCGCTGACGCCCCGCACGACGCCAGGCCCACGGTCGACCCTGACCTCGACCACGACCACCTGACGCGTCCGGACAGCCCGCGAGCCGCTCCAAGGTCGACGCACGTTCCGCGTGCGCCGGCTTCGTCGTGCCGTCGTGCCGGCCCCCGCGCCGCGACGGCGACACCGTCCGACCCCGCACTCACCCCATCGGTGACCTGAGCGCCGAAGCGCACGAGGAGACCCCCATGCCCAAGTTCGAGACCCTCCAGATCCACGCCGGCTACGAAACGCCCGACCCGACCACCAAGTCCGCGGCCGTCCCGATCTACCAGACGACCGCCTACGCGTTCGACGATGCGGATCACGGCGCCCGCCTGTTCGCGCTGCAGGAGTTCGGGAACATCTACAGCCGCATCATGAACCCGACCAACGACGTGCTCGAGAAGCGCCTCGCCGCGCTGGAAGGCGGCGCGATGGCGGTCGCCGTCGCCAGCGGGCACGCGGCCGAGTTCATCGCCATCACCACCGTCGCGCAGGCCGGCGACAACATCGTCGCCAGCCCCCACCTCTACGGCGGCACGCGCAACATGTTCAGCGTCACCCTCCCGCGCCTCGGGATCGACGTGCGGTTCACCGGGCCCGAGGCGACGCCGGACCAGTTCGCGGAGCTGATCGACGACGACACCCGCGCCGTGTACCTCGAGTCGATCCCCAACCCGTCGCTCAAGCTCGTCGACGTGGACGCCATCGCCGCGACGGCGCACGAGCGCGGCGTGGCGGTGATCGTCGACAACACCAGCGCGATGGGCGGGTACCTCTACCGCCCGATCGACCACGGCGCCGACGTCGTGATCCACAGCGCGACCAAGTGGATCAACGGGCACGGCACCGGCGTCGGCGGCGTGCTGATCGACGCCGGCACGATGGACTGGGGCAACGGCCGGTACCCGCTTTTCACCGACCCCAGCCCCGCGTACCACGGCCTGAAGTTCTGGGAGGTCTTCGGCTCGGACGGCCCGTTCGGGAACGTCGCGTTCGCCATCCGCGCGCGCGTCGAGGGCCTCCGCGACATCGGGGCCGCCCTCGCGCCGCAGAACGCCTGGCTGCACCTCCAGGGGCTCGAGACGCTCAGCCTCCGCGCCGACCGCTGCATCGAGAACACGCGCGCCCTCGCGACGTGGCTCCAGGAGCAGCCCGGCGTGACCCGCGTCGTGCACCCCGACCTGCCCGGCCACCCCGACCACGAGCGCGCCAAGCGCGACTTCCCGCGCGGCGCGGGCGGTGTCCTCACGTTCGAGCTGGCGGACGGCCTCGAGGCCGGCAAGCGCTTCCTGAACGCGTTGCAGCTGTGCTCGCGCCTCGTGAACCTCGGCGACGCCAAGACCAGCGTCACCCACCCCGCCAGCACCACCCACTCGCAGCTGAGCGAGGCCGAGCTCGCCGCGGCCGGCGTCGGGCCGGGCCTCATCCGGATCGCGACGGGCCTCGAGCACATCGACGACCTCCGCGAGGACCTGGCGCAGGCCCTCGAGACGGCCCGCGAGCCGCAGCCGGCGTGACCCACCGGGACGACCGGTCCGGCGACCGGTCCAGTGGCCCTCCGCGTCACGCGTTCGAGACGCGGCAGGTGCACGCTGGCCAACGGCCCGACCCCGCCACCGGGGCGCGCGCCGTCCCCATCCACGCCACCGCCGCCTACCAGTTCGCCTCGGCCGACCAGGCCGAGGCGGTCTTCGCCGGCGAGGCGGACGGCAACCGCTACGCCCGCATCGACAACCCCACCGTCCAGGTCCTCGCCGACCGGATCGCGGACCTCGAGGGCCGCCCCGCCAGTCACGGCGTCGCGCTCGCCAGCGGACAGGCGGCGACGACCGCGGTGATGCTGGCCCTCGCCTCGCCCGGTCGCGAGTGGCTGGTCACCGACCAGCTGTTCGGCGGGACGGCGGCGGTCGCGTCCAAGCTGCTCGAGCCGTTCGGCGTCCGCGTACGGAGCGTCCCGCCCGAACCGGACGCGGTCCGCGCCGCGGCCGGCGCCGACACGATCGGCGTGTGGGTCGAGACGATCGCCAACCCCAGCGGCCACGTCGCCGACCTGCCCGCCCTCGCGGACGCGGCGCACGCGGCCGGCGCGCCGCTGGTGGTGGACAACACCTGGGGCTGCGGCGGGGCGCTCTGCCGCCCGCTCGAGCAGGGCGCGGACGCCGTCGTGCACTCCGCCACCAAGTGGATCGGCGGGCACGGCGTCGCGCTCGGCGGCGCCGTGGTCGACGGCGGCACGTTCGACTGGGCGGCCGACGCCGAGCGGTATCCGGGCTTCCAGCGACGCAACGCGCGCGGGCGGACGGTCCTGGACGACGCCCCGGACGCGCCCCTGGCGGCCCGCGTGATCGACCTGGGCCTCGCGGCGATGGGCATGACCCTCGGCCCGCACGCTGCGTTCCTGCTGCTGCAGGGGCTCGAGACCCTCGACCTCCGCGTCGGTCGCGAGTGCGCCAGCGCTCTCGATCTCGCCGTCCGCCTCGGCGACCTGCCGGGCGTGGACGCGGTCGTCTACCCGGGCCTTCCGGACCACCCGTCGCACGACGTCGCGCGGCGCGTCCTGGACGGCGGCTTCGGTGCGGTTCTGGGCCTGCGGTTCGAAAGCGAGGCGGTGGCGCGCGGGACGCTGGACCGGCTACGGCTCGTCAGCCACCTCGCCAACATCGGCGACGCCAAGACCGTCGCGATCCACCCCTGGACCACCACGCACGCGGGGCTGCGCGAGGACGCCAAACGCGCGGCGGGCGTCACGCCCGAGCTGGTGCGCCTCTCGGTCGGCCTCGAGGCGCCGGACGACCTGCTGGACGACCTGCGCCGAGCCGTGCGCGGGGCACGCGCGGCCGCAACCGGCGACGCGCCCTCTGCGGACCCGGGGCGATGATGCGGCCGGAGGCGCGATGAAGGAACGAAGCGCGCGTGGCGGCGGCAAGCCCCTCCACCTGGTCCACGAGACGTGGGGCGACCCCGCGGCGCTCCTTGCCCGGACGCGGTCCGGGCCCGGCGGTCGCGTCGGACGGGTCGACACGCAGGTGATGGACGTGGCGGGCCCCTCCGACCCGTTGCCGCTGGAACGCGGCGGCGAGCTGCAGCCGGTCGCCCTGGCGTTTGAAACGTACGGCGAGCTGAACGCGGCGGGCGACAACGCCATCCTGATCTGCCACGCCCTCACGGGCAGCGCCCACGCCGCCGGCGTGCACGCGCGCGAAGAGGTGCCCGGCTGGTGGGACCCCCTGATCGGGCCCGGCAAGCCGATCGACACCGGGCGGTTCTTCGTGATCAGCAGCAACGTGCTGGGCGGCTGCTACGGCTCGACCGGGCCCGCCTCGATCGACCCGGCGACCGGCCGACCGTACGGTCCGTCGTTCCCGCGCTACACGATCCGGGACATGGTCCGGGCGCAGGCGCGTCTGGTCGAGCGGCTGGGCGTGACGCGCCTGGCGGCCGTCGTCGGCGGCTCGATGGGCGGCATGCAGGTGCTCGAGTGGGCCGCCCTCTATCCGGACCGCGTCGGGGCGATCGCGCCGATCGCGATCGGGGCGCGGCACTCGGCCTGGGCGATCGGCCTGAACGAGGTCGCGCGCCGCGCCATCACGGCCGACCCGGCCTGGCAGGGCGGCCGCTACCGGGCCGGCGCGCAGCCCGAGACCGGGTTGGGCCTGGCACGCGCGATCGCGATGCTGTCCTACCGAAGCTTCGACTCGCTGGAGGCGAAGTTCGGGCGGGAACGCATCCGCGACGCGGAGGTGGGCGACGACGCCGATGGGGACACGGCGTCGCTCGAGTCGACCGACGCCCCGCACGAGGCGCGCAGCGACGTGCTGGGCCGCCTGATGTCCGTCGGATTCGAGATCGAGAGCTACCTGTCCTACCAGGGCGTCAAGCTGTCCAAGCGCTTCGACGCGAACACGTACCTCTACATCACCCGCGCGATGGACGACCACGACGTGGCGGACGGACGCGGACGCCTGGCGGAGGTGCTGGCGCGGATGCGGATGCCGGCCCTGGTGATGGGGATCGACTCGGACGTCCTGTACCCCGAGCGGGAGGCGCGCGAGCTGGTCGAGGGCCTCCCGAACGCGCGCTACGCCACGCTGCGGAGCCCGCACGGGCACGACGCGTTCCTGATCGAGTTCCCGCAGCTGGCGGCGCAGCTCCGTCGGTTCCTGAACGAGGTGGCGTGACGCGCGGCCCGGCCGGGCGCCGGGAGCGCGCCTACAGCGCGTCCCGCACCCGATCGGCGACGCGCCCGACGTCCGACTCGGACAGGCCCGGGTGGATCGGCAGCGAAAGGACCCGCTCGCAAGCGGCCGCGGCGACCGGCGGCGTGTGCGTGCGGGCACCGAGACGCTCCATCACCGGTTGCGCGCTGAGGGCCAGCGGGTAGAAGCGCTGGTGCGCCACGCCGTCCGCCTCGAGGGACGCCCGGACGGCGTCCAGGCGGTCCGGCGGGACCTGGATCGTGTACTGGTGGAACACGTGGTCGGGACGGTCCGGAGGCAGCACGAGGCCGTCCGTGCCGTCGAGGGCCTCGCGGTACGCGTCCGCCACACGGCGGCGGCCCGCCTCGGCGTCCGGAAGGTGCCGGAGCTTGATCCGCAGCACGGCGGCCTGGACGGCGTCGAGGCGCGAGTTGTGCCCCAGCATGTCGTGGACGTACTTGTCGTGCGGACGCGAGCCGTGGTTCCGGAGGCGCCGCACGTGCTCCGCCAGGTCGTCGTCGTCGGTCGTGAGGAGGCCCGCGTCGCCGTAGGCGCCCAGCGTCTTGGTGGGGTAGAAGCTGAACGCCGCCATCGTTCCGAGCGCACCGACGTACCGACCGTCGAGGGCGCCGCCCGCGCCTCCGTCGGACGCACCTGCGTACCGCGCGCCGAACGCCTGGGCAGCGTCCTCGAGGACGGGGATCCCGCGAGGGTCGGCGATCTCGCGGAGGCGATCCATCTCGGCGGGGAGGCCGAAGAGGTGGACCGGAAGGATCGCCTTGGTCCGTTCGGTCAGGAGGGGTGGGACCGTCTCCGGGTCGAGGTTCAGGGTGTGCGCGTCGATGTCGCCGAAGACCGGCGTCGCGCCGCGCCGGAGGATCGCCTCGCTGGTCGCGAAGAAGCTGAACGGGGTGGTGATCACCTCGTCGCCCGGCCCGACGCCCAGCGCCTCGAGGGCGATCACGAGGGCGTCCGTTCCGCTGTTCAGGCCGATCGCGTGGCGGACCCCGACGTGCTCGGCGACCTCGCGCTCGAACGCATCGACCTCCGGCCCTCCGATGAACTGGCCCGACCGGAACACGCGTTCGATGGCGGGCTGCAGCTCGCTCCAGAGGGCGTCGACCTCGGCGGGGAGGTCCAGCATCGGGATCGGGGTGCGCTCGGGAGTCGTCATCGGGCGGAGTGTACCGTGGGGCTCGCATCCGCACCGGAGGACCCCGGTGCGCCGCGTGCGCCTACGCGCGCGGAGCCCCGGGGTCGATCACGTCCACGCCAAGGCCGCGGACGTCACGAACGTTGCGCGTCACCAGCGTCAGGTCGTGGACCATCGCGGTCGCGACGAGGAGGCCGTCGATCACCGGAATCGTGCGGCCCTTCGCGGCCTGGTCGCCCCCGAGTCGACCCCAGGCCAAGGCGACCCGGTCGTCGACCGGAACCACCCGTTCGCCATACGTCGGGATGACGACGTCCTCCAGCCAGGCGACGTAGCGGTCACCTCGCGGGCTACCGAGACGCGCCGCGCCTTGCGCGATCTCGCCCAGCGTCAGCACGCTGACGTACGCGTCCCACCCGTCCTGAGCAGCGAGCCAGTCGATCACGTTCGGATCGGGCCGGCGGCGGCCAGGTTCCGACACGACGTTCGTGTCCAACAGGAACCCTCGTGTCACGAGTCGAGGTCGACGACCCGTCCGTCATCGTCGCGTCGGTCGAGAGGGACCGCATCCATGTCCGGTGCGCCCCTGAGCGTATCGAGGATCGACATCCGGGGCCGCGTCACTTCTCGGTAGCGTTCGATGCCGATGACGACCGCCGTGTCGACGCCGCGGCGTGTGACGATCGTGACGTCGCCGCGCTCGGCGTCGCGCACGACGTCGCTGAAACGACTCTTGGCGTCTTGGAGTTGTCGACGACGCTCGGCCACGTGCACCACCCACCCGTCTGACCAGACTGACTAGACGGACGGTAGCATCCCCACGGCCGGCACGAGCCGCCTAGCGAGACCCATGCCGAGCCCGCCTCGTCCGAGGCCGACCACACACAGGTCGAGGGTCCGTCGGTCCTTCCTAGGCCGCCACGTCCTCCCGCCGCGACCCGGCCATCATCAGGCCGAGCGTCTCGGCGTCCGCCTCGGCGGCGGAAAGCTCGCCCATGATGCGGCCCTCGAACATGACGGCGATCCGGTCGGAGAGGCTGAGGACCTCGTTCAGGTCGGCGCTGATCAGGAGGACGGCGAGGCCCATGTCGCGAGCCCGGACGATCTGGCGGTGGATGAACTCGATCGCGCCGATGTCGACGCCGCGCGTCGGTTGGGCCAGGACCAGGACCTTGGGCTCGCGTTCGAGCTCACGCGCGACGATGAGCTTCTGGGCGTTGCCGCCCGAGTAGGCGCGCGCCATCACCTGGGTCGAGCGGGGGCGCACGTCGTACTCGCCGATGATCGTCGCTGCATGGTCGTCGATCGCGGCGAGGTCCAGCAGGCCTGCGCGACCCGCGTACGGCGGGCGGGGGTGGTCGCCCAGCACGGCGTTCATCGCGGCGCTGTACGTCCCGATCAGGCCGCGGGCGTTGCGGTCCTCGGGCACGTGGCTGAGGCCGGCCTCGCGGCGCGCGCGGGCGGTGGCGTGCGTGACGTCCTGCCCCAGCAGGGTGACCGTGCCGCCGCCTGGGTCGCGCAGGCCGGTGATGCACTCGACCAGCTCGGACTGGCCGTTGCCTTCGATCCCGGCCAGGCCGAGGATCTCGCCGGCGCGGACCTCCAGCGACACGTGGTCGAGGACGGCCTTGGGCTTGACCGGGTGGCGGAGGTGGAGGTCGGTGACGGTGAGCCGCGGCTCCTTCGGCTCGGCCTCGCCCTTCTCGACGCGGAGGAGGACCTCGCGGCCGACCATCATGTTGGCGAGCTTGCGGGTGTCGGTCGCCTCGCGCTCGACCGTGCCGATCATCTTGCCGTCGCGCATGACGCTCATGCGGTCGCAGATCTCCATCACTTCGTCCAGCTTGTGACTGATGAACACGATCGCGTTGCCGTGCGAGCGGTACTCCTTCAGGAAGTCGAACAGGCCGCGCGTCTCCTGGGGCGTGAGGACGGCGGTGGGCTCGTCCATGATCAGGATCTTGGCGTCGCGGTATAGGGTCTTGAGGATCTCGACCTGCTGCTGCATGCCGAGGGGCAGCTCGCCGACCGGCTGGTCGGGATCGATGTCGAAGCCGAAGCGGTCGATCAGCTCCTTCGTGCGGGCGCGGGCCGAGCGGTAGTCGAGGGCCGCGGCGCCGCCGGGCTCGCTGCCGAGGACGAGGTTCTCGGTGACCGTGAGGGGCTCGACCAGCATGAAGTGCTGGTGGACCATGCCGATGCCGCGCGCGATGGCGTCCCGCGCGCTGGCGAAGGCGACCTCCTGGCCGTCGATCGCGATGCGACCCTCGTCGGCCGGTTGCAGGCCGTAGAGGATCTTCATCAGGGTCGACTTGCCGGCGCCGTTCTCGCCGATCAGGGCGTGGATCTCGTTCCACTCGACGTGGAAGTCGACGGAGTCGTTGGCGAGCACCAGCGGGAAGCGCTTGGTGATCCCGGTCATGCGCACGGCGTCGGCCATGGCGCGAGGATAGCAGTCCAGGAGCCACCGGGCGGCCGGTCGGCGTGCTAGCGTGGGGGCGTCCGAGGGAGCGTAGCCTTCGGGCAGCGACACGGCGTCTGGACGCCGCTCGTGGGGGCGACACGGCTTCGACGGGGCTCGTCCTAGGCACCGGTTGCGCGTCGCGGACGCACCTGGCCGCGTCATCAAGGTGCAACGCCAATAACTGGCAACCAGAACTACGCCCTGGCTGCGTAACCCGTAGTCAGCGTCGCCTGGAAACCCCGTCGGTGGTTCGCCAGGTCCGACGTCCCGAAACCGACTGGTCCGAAGGCAGCCGTCGCCGGCCCTAGGACGAGACTTTAGGTGACTAGGCACGAGGATTCGCGGGTCTCCAGCCTGTCCTCGCCGCCGAATTCCGATCGGGGACTACACGCGTAGACGCCGGGCCGAGGGGGCTTCGGACGCGGGTTCGACTCCCGCCGCCTCCACCAACCGCGCAGGCCGGACCTTCGGGTCCGGCCTGCGCCGTTTCGCGCCCCGTGCGCCGCGCGGCCCGCGCCCGAGGCGGGCCCTCCGCGCAGCGCGACGTGCGCGGGCCGTCAGCCGTCCAGCAGCCTCCGCGTCAGGAGCGCCTGCATCGACCGTGACGCAGGCGCGATCAGGGCGACGCGCACCTCGTCGGCCTGAACGCGGTAGACCAGCCGGTCGTCGCCGAAGCGGAGCTGGAGGGCGCCCTGCAGGCCGAGGCGGGCGAGCTCGGGCATCGGCACGCCGGCCTCCTCCCGCGCGCCGAGGCGACGTAGCACGTCCTGAATCCGGTCCAGGAACAGGTCGGCCTCTGTCGTGCCGCCGCGGTCGTAGGCGGTCGCGTACGCCTCGTCGAGGTCGCGGGCCGCGCCGTCGGTGAGAAGGACCGTGCGACTCACGCCTCGGCCTGACGGAACGCGGCGATCGCCTCGTCCGCGCCCTGGACCATGCCCTCGTCGGCCTGGCGGTCGGCGAGAGAGAGGATCCGCAGCAGGGCGGCGGTCTCCTGCAGCTGGTCGAAGGTGGCGACATCCAGCATCACCGCTTTGGCCTCCCCGTTCTGCGTGATGACGAGAGGCTCCTGCCGCGTGGCCAGGTCGCGGAGGACCTCGGCGGCGTGGGCCTTCAGGTAGCTGATCGATCGGACGCGATCCTCGAGTCTCATGATGAACCGAATCTAGACCGAATGGCGGTCCGATCGCAACCGGACGACGGGTGGTCGCGTGCTAGCCTCGCCCCACGCGAAGCCCGCTCGCCACCGTCGCGACGCCCGTCGCGAGCCCACCTGGAGGAACTCATGGCAGAAGTCACCCTCGACCACGTCTACAAGCGCTTCGGCGACGTCACCGCCGTCAAGGACTTCAACCTCGAGATCAAGGACGAGGAGTTCATGGTCTTCGTCGGCCCGTCCGGCTGCGGGAAGACGACGACCCTTCGCATGGTCGCCGGCCTCGAGGAGATCAGCGACGGAACCCTCAAGATCGGGGATCGCGTCGTGAACGACGTCCCTCCCAAGGACCGCGACATCGCCATGGTCTTCCAGAACTACGCCCTGTACCCGCACATGAACGTGCACCAGAACATGTCGTTCGGCCTGCGGCTCCGCAAGACGCCGAAGGACGAGATCGAGCGCCGCGTCAAGGAGGCCGCCGACATCCTCCAGATCGGCCACCTGCTCGAGCGCCGCCCCCGCGAGCTGTCCGGCGGTCAGCGCCAGCGCGTCGCCCTCGGCCGCGCCATCGTCCGCGAGCCCAAGGTCTTCCTCATGGACGAGCCGCTCTCGAACCTCGACGCCAAGCTCCGCGTCGAGATGCGCGCCTCGATCCAGAAGCTCCACCGCCGCCTGGGCGTCACCACCATCTACGTCACGCACGACCAGGTCGAGGCGATGACGATGGGCAGCCGCATCGTCGTCATGAAGGACGGCGTCATCCAGCAGGTCGACAGCCCCATCAACCTCTACGACAAGCCGGTCAACAAGTTCGTCGGCGGCTTCATCGGCAGCCCCGCCATGAACTTCATGATCGGCGCGGTGCAGAACGGCCGCCTCAAGAGCGAGAACTTCGACATCCTCCCGCCGGAGGAGCTCGCCGGCAAGCTCAAGAGCCAGGAAGGCAAGAAGGTCTACGTCGGCATCCGCCCCGAGAACTTCGGCCTCAAGGGCTACACCTCGATCCCCGAGAAGGACAACGTGGTCCGCGCGACCATCGACGTCGTCGAGCCGCTGGGCGCCGAGACGCACATCATGGCGTCCGTCGGCGGCGACCAGACCGTCGTCGCCCGCGTCGACCCGCACGCCCCCGTCAAGGCCGGCGACGCGATCGAGCTTCTGGTGGACCCCGAGTTCCTCCACGCCTTCGACCTCGAGCACGAGAACAACCTGCGCTTCGCCTGACCGACCCCGGGACCGCATCGACGCCCCCGCCGCCCCGCGCGCCGGGGGCGTCGTCGTGCCGGGCCCCGCCCGCCACCGGGAGGACGCCGACCCTCGGCTATGCTGGCGCGCATGGTCCTCGCCGCCCTCCGCCAGGCCGACAAGCAGTACGGCCAGGCGCCCGTCCTGGAAGGCGCCACGCTCGAGCTGCGCGCCGGTGCGCCCACGGCCCTGGTCGGTCGCAACGGCGCCGGCAAGAGCACGATCCTCAGGCTCCTCGCCGGGACCGAGGCGCCCGACGCGGGCGAGGCCTGGACGCGCGAGGACGCCGTCGTCGGCATGCTGGCGCAGGACCCCGAGTTCGACGGGCGTCAGCGCGTCCTGGACGTGTGCGAGGCGGCGTTCGCCGAGATCGACGCGATGGAGGCCCGCCTGCAGGCCCTCGAAGCGGACGGCCTGGACGACCCGGACGTCTACGCCCGCTGGGAGTCGCTCCACGCCGCGTTCGAGCGGCGCGGCGGCTACCAGCGCAGGGCGACGCGCGACATGGTCCTCCACGCCCTCGGCTTCGCCGGTCGCGAACACGAGCCGGTCGCCCGCTTCAGCGGGGGCGAGAAGACCCGCCTGGCCCTCGCGCGCATGCTGATGCGCTCGCCCGACGTGCTCCTCCTCGACGAGCCGACCAACCACCTCGACGTCGAGATGCGCGCCTGGCTCGAAGGCTGGCTGGCCCGCTACCCCGGCGCGGCGCTCGTCGTCAGCCACGACCGCGCGTTCCTCGACGCCGCCTGCGACCGCACCGCCGAGGTGCGCCGCGGGCGCATCCTCGAGCGGCCCGGCAACCCCACCCGCTTCCGCGAGGCGCAGGCCGAGCAGGACCGAATCGAGGCCCGCACCCGCGCCAACGAGCGCAAGGAGGAGGCGCGCCTCGAGGACGCCTCGGCCCAGATGCGCAAGTGGGCCGGCCAGAACGCCAAGCTCATGCGACGCGCCAAGGCGATGGAGACCCGCCTCGAACGGCACCGCGAGGGGATGTTGGACGACGCCGACAGGCCCGACCGCACGGTCCGCTTCCGCTTCACCGAAGCGGACGGCGGCGACCTCGTCCTCCAGGCCCGCCACCTGACCAAGGCGTACGGCGGCGCCACCCTGTTCTCGGACGTCGACCTGACCCTGAGGGCCGGCGAGCGGGTCGCCGTCGCCGGGCCCAACGGAGCGGGGAAGACCACCTTCCTGCGGGTCCTGCTGGGCGAGACCCCCAGCGACGACGCGCGCGCCCAGGTGCGCTACGGCGCGCGCGTCCGCGTCGGCTACTACGACCAGGAGCTTCGCGGCGTCGACCCCGACCGCACCCTGATCGAGGAGTTGATCCGCATGGTCGGCGAGCGCGAGGCGCACGACCTGCTGGGCCGATTCCTGTTCCCGTACGCCGCGCAGTACAAGCAGGTGCGGCAGCTGTCCGGAGGCGAGCGGGCCCGCCTGGCGCTCCTCAAGCTCACGATGGGCGCCCACGACGTCCTCGTGCTGGACGAACCCACGAACCACCTGGACGTCGAGATGATCGAGGCGCTCGAGGCCGCCCTCGACGTCTTCGAAGGCACGCTGATCGTCGTGAGCCACGACCGGCGCTTCGTCGCCCGCCTCGCGACCCGCGTCCTCGAGATCGAGGACGGCCGCCTCGAGGACTACGAGGGCGACTGGGCGTTCTACCGCCGCAAGCGAGGCGAGCGCCGCGGCGCGGACGACGCGTCGCGCGGCGGATCGGCGCCGGCCGGCACCG
>JBITAF010000043.1:0-33338 GCA_044440025.1 Phycisphaerales bacterium JB060
CAGCGTCGCCTTGAGGGTGGCGCCCCGGGTGTGGCCGGCCGCAAGCCAATGGCATCGCGTGAGGGCCGGTGGGTGATGGTGTACAACGGGGAGCTCTACAACGACTCCGAACTCCGCGTCGAGCTTTCCCGGCTCGGCCTCGAGCCCGATTCTCCGAGCGACACCGCCACCATGTGCCAGGTGCTCAGCGCCTGGGGGCCACAAGGCCTGCGCAGGTGCCGAGGCATGTTCGCCCTGGTGGCACACGACACCGTCGAGCAACGGATCGTGCTTGTCCGCGACCCCCTGGGCATCAAGCCGCTCTGCTATGCCTGGGCCCAGCCAGCCGACGGCCGAGGCCCCGAACTCGTTGCGGCCAGCGAGGTCACCGCTCTGTTCGAGCACCCCCACCTCTCGCCCCGGGTCGATCCTCTGGGCCTGGCCGCGTACCTGTGCACGATCCGTCTGAGCACCGAGGGCCGGACCCTGTTTGACGGCGTGTCGGTGCTCCCACCGGGGAGGGTTCTTGCGTTCGACCTGGGCGACAAAGGGCTCGCGTGCGAATCGTGGGACCTGCCTCTGGAGGGTGACGATGGGGCCGATCTGTGCGCACTGGTCGAGGAGTCCGTGGCCCAGCACCTGCGATCGGATGTGCCGGTCTGCGTGATGCTCAGCGGCGGCCTGGACAGCACCATCATCGCAGCGACCACACGCAAGCACCGTCTGCGACTGCCCACATTCGGTGCGGGCGGAGACGGCGACGGGCCCAGCTCCGATGCCGTGTTCGCCGCAGGTCTCGCGGTGCAGTGGGACATGCCCCACCACGCCATTCGGATGACGCAGGAGCGTTTCACCGCCGGCGTGCGCGCGCTGATCTCACGCACCGGCCAGCCAGTGAGCACGCCCAACGAGACAGCCATCCACGCCCTGGGCTGCGCCATCCGCGCGAGCGGATGCAGGGTGGCCCTGACCGGCGAGGGCGCCGACGAGTTGTTCGGCGGCTACCACGCCCCGCTCCAGCAGGCCGTTCAATATATCGACGCCGGCGGCGACGACCCCGGCGTCGCGTTCCTTGTCCAGAGCGCCTGGGTCGCCCCGCAGCTCCTGCCGCGCGTGCTTTGCCCAAGGCTCGCACGGATCGCCGAGTTCGGCGGCTGGCTCGTAGAGGCATACCGCAAGGCATACGAGGATGAGGCTGCGAGACCTGGCCCGGTGCTGCTGCCGCGCGACGAGGCGCTGCGGGCGCACATGCGGCTTGTCCGTCGCACGAATCTCGTGGGCCTGCTCCAGCGTGTCGACAGCGCTCTATCCCAGTCGGGCGTCGAGGGACGCACGCCACTGGCAGACCGGGTGGTGGCGGCGTATGCGGACGCCCTGCCAATGGCTCAGAAGTTCGATCCGTCCCTACCTGCGCACGAGGGCACGAAGATCGCTCTTCGCCGGGCGTTCGCCGGCGATGTGCCTCCCGAGATCATGTCGCGCCCAAAGGCCAGCTTTCCGCTGCCCTTCCAGGGCTGGCTCGGGCCCCTGTTCAACGAGGTCGGCGACCATCCTCTCATCGGCGAGTTCTTCGACCGCGGCACGTGGGACACCGTTGCGGCCGACCCAAGGACCAACTGGCAGTTGGCCTGGCCCATGCTCAACGTGGCTTTGTGGGCCAGGCGATGGTTCGGCTAGGCAGCCTCAGCCGGCCCTCGATCGTGAGGCGTCCTCGCACACGGCGAACAGCCCAGCCAGTGCGTGCCTGGCGTGGTCACTCAGATCGACGAAGGCCAGCCCCAGTTCTCGGGTGAACATCGTTGGCCGCGAGGACCACGCTACCGTCACCTTGATGGGCAGCACCTCGGTCATGCCGTGGAGTTCGACATCGATGGGCCCGTAGGTCTCCAGCGGAGGCCAGGGCTTACCACGCAGGCGCATGCCACCGGGCCCGATATCGATCACCCGACCAAGCCGCGTACGAAGATGGCGGATCTCGATGCGGCCGACTTTGCGGCGATTGGAGGTCTCGATCCAGTGGGCATGGGGTCGCAGCACGTCGTTCATCGTGCCAGGAGGATCGACGCGTGTGCCCCTTTGGAACCATGCCGCAGGATGTGGCCGCGGGACACCCCGGTGGTTCTGGAGGAGATGTGCTGGCTTTGCCGGCTTGATCCATCCCGCCCCGCGGTCTATGACAGGCGATGCCCGATCCGAGCCTGCTCGAAGCCTTCCCGACACCGGTGGACACCCCCTTCACGGTGGAGCACGTGGCCGAAGAGTTCACCTCCCTGTGCCCGAAGACTGGGCATCCCGATTTTGGGGAGGTCGTGGTGGTGTTCGAGCCCGCCCCGGGGGGCTCGGGTGGGCTATGCGTGGAACTCAAGAGCCTGAAGCTCTACCTGCAATCCTTCCGCGACGAGGGTATCTTCTACGAGGCGGTCACCAATCGCATCCGCGACGACTTGGCCGACCTCATGCGTCCAAACTGGCTGCGTGTGACCACCAACTGGCGTGGTCGCGGCGGCATCCGCTCGGTCATCCGGGCCGACCACGGTACCGTTCCCGTCGGCCTGCACTGATTGGCCTTCCCCAGAAACCCTCCCAAGCATCGAAAGAGAGCAGCAGCCATGGCCGGATCCAAGCGAGTCCTCTTGTGTGATGTTTGCGAGGGCGAGCATGTCAGCGGGCCCTTTGCGATTATCAACGCCCAACTGGGCAAGACACGTACCGACAAGCTCTATCTACGCTGCCTGCTCTCGGACAAGTCCGGCACGGCCCCGGGCCGGATGTGGGCGATCGACGAGTCGGCCTACAACCGCCTGCCAGCCGAGGGCTTCGTGTGGGTGGAAGGCGACGCCCAGGCCTACCAGGGCGAGATGCAGATCATCATCCAGTCGATCGACCCGTTCGATCCCAACGAGGAGATGATCCGCGAGCTGCTGCCCGCCTCGAAGCGCGATCCCGAGGGCATGTTCGCCGAACTGCGCGCCATCTTTGACACGCTCGAGCATCCCGCGGCGCAGAAGCTCGCCCGAGCCATCTTTGACGATGACCCGCTGATGTCGGCCTTCCGTACTGCCCCAGCGGCCAAGGTGCTCCACCATGCCTACCTGGGCGGTTTGCTGGAGCACACGCTGCAGCTTTGCAACCTGGCCGACCGGATGCTGCCGCTCTACCCCGAACTGAACCGCGACCTGATCCTGCTTGGCCTGCTGCTGCACGACATGGCCAAGACGCACGAGTTGAAGTACGACCGCGCGTTCGACTACTCCGAACGCGGGCTGCTGGTAGGCCACATCGTCGACGGCGTCATCCTCTTGCGTGAGAAGGTGTACCAAGACGGCATCGACATGCCCCCAAAGGCTATCATGGTGCTCGAGCACATTATCCTTTCTCACCATGGGGTTCCCGAGTACGGCGCCGCGAAGGTCCCCTCAACGCCCGAGGCCATCTTCGTTTCGAACCTGGACGACCTGGACGCCAAGACCGAGATGGCCCTGGTCGCTGCCAAACGCGGCCGTACGGACGGGCCCGATCTCCGCGGCCCGTTCACCGAGAAGCACTGGGCTCTCAATACGCGCGTGTACCGCCCAGACCCGCTGCGCGAATAGCGTCCGCTCCGCCGGGGATACAATTGGGTATGAGCGACGAGATCGCCATCCAGGTCAACTTCGGCAAGCCCATGCCACTGTTCCCGCTGGGGGTGGTGGCGCTCATGCCCCAGCAGGTGGCCCCGTTCCACATCTTCGAGCCACGATACCGGCAGATGATCGGTGACGCACTGGATAGCTCGGGGCAGATTGCCATGGCCACCTACGACACGAGCGACCTCGAGGCCTTCGACTACACCGGAGACTCCCTGCCGCTCCGGCCGGCCGTGTGTATCGGCCAGGTCTTCCAGCACGAGAAGCTGCCCGACGGGCACTACAACATCTTGCTGCAGGGCATCTGCCGAGCCAGGATCGTTGAGGAGCATGGCCCCAACGATGAACACCAGTACCGAACGGCCTACCTCGAACCGCTCGACCTTCCCAACCAGAACGGTCCGAGCCTGGAAGCTGCTCGCCAGAAACTCACCGAGCACCTGACGGCATGGCCCCTCCAGCAGCTCCGCACCGCCTCGTGGGTCGTTGAGCGGCTGGAGAACGAGCAGATCCCCGATTCGGCGGCGTTCGAGCTGGTGTGCTTCTCGCTGTTCACCGATCCGGAACTGCGTTACCAGTTGCTGGCCGAGCCCGATGCCAAGCGGCGGGTGCGACTGGTCGAGCTGGCCCTGAGCGACATGGCAGGCATCATCCGCAATGCCGCCGCCCAGCACCCCGAGCGTTGGCCCAAGGGCGTGAGCTGGAACTAAAAATAGAACGAGGCTCTAGCGCAAGCCTGGGCTTCGTGAGGACTCGCCGTCTCAAACGTTAAACAGGAAGTGGCAGACGTCGCTGTCGCGCATGACGTAGTCCTTGCCTTCCACGCGCATCTTGCCCGCTTCCTTGATGGCCTTCTCGCTGCCGTACTCGTCCAGCACGTCCACGCTATAGATGTTGGCGCGGATGAACCCGCGTTCGAAGTCGGTGTGGATCGTCCCGGCCGCCTGGGGCGCCGTCGCGCCCTGGCGCACGGTCCAGGCGCGGATCTCCTTCTCGCCCGCGGTGTAGAAGCTCTGGAGCCCCAGGAGGCGGTACGCCTCGCGGGCCAGCTTGCTCAGGGCTGGCTCGTCCATCCCGTAGTCGGCCAGCATCTCGGCCTTGTCCTGTGGGTCGAGTTCTGCCAGCTCACTCTCGATCTTGGCGCACACCGGTACGAACGCGTTGCCCTCGCTTTGAGCGTGGGCCTTGACTTTCTGGGCCAGCTCGCCCCGGCCAGCCGCGTCGCTCTCGTCGACGTTGGCGATGTACAGGATGGGCTTGGCGGTGATCAGCCCCAGCCCACGCCAGGCCTTGCGCTGCTCGGCGTCGATGATCTCACCGGCCACCACCCGCGCAGGCCTGCCCTCGTCCAGCACAGGCCTGATCTTTTGGAGCACCGCGAACCGCGCCACCGCCTCTGGCTCGCGGCTGCGGGCCGCTCGCTCGGCCTTTGAAAGAGCGCTCTCCACAGCTTGGAGGTCGGCCAGCAGCAGTTCGCTGTTAATCGTGTCGATGTCCCGCATTGGGTCGATCGAGCCATCAACGTGCAGGATCTCCTCGCCCCCGGGCGCTTTCTCGAAGCACCGAACCACCTGGGCGATGGCGTCGACCTCGCGTATGTTGCTCAGGAAGGTGTTGCCTTTGCCCGCACCCTCGCTGGCCCCGCGCACCAGGCCCGCGATGTCGACCAGCCGCATGGCCGCGGGGATCACCTTCTGGGTCTTGATGTGCTTCTCGATGCGGGCCAGGTTCGGATCGGGAATAGGCACAATACCCACGTTGGGCTCGATGGTGGCAAAGGGATAGTTGGCCGCCAGCGCACCGGCGTTGGTGAGAGCGTTGAAGAGGGTCGACTTGCCAACGTTGGGCAGCCCGACGATGCCTGCGTCCATGGGAGTGGTTCCGATGCTGGTTGGACCAAGAGTTCGTGACGAAACGCGAGGGGGCAAAGATATGCACGCCCGCGTCCGGCTTGCGGTTATCCGCACGGCGATCGGCACGATTGGTGGCACGACGACCGAAATGGCGTTCTACTTCCCCATGGCCCCCGGGGTACACTGTCGCCTGAGAACGCGAGCGCTCGTAGCTCAGCAGGACAGAGCAACGGTTTCCTTCGTCAAAGAGGGGCCCGGCCCGGAAACGGGCCGAGGCGAACCGGGTGAACTCGGGGAAACCCCATCCACGGCCTGCCGTGGCGGGCAATCCCGAGCCGAGCCGTCGGCGGGGTCTGGACACGCTCTGAGAGCGGGTCCGGTGCCGGCGGAAGGTGTAGAGACCAGCGGGTGAGCCGCCCCGGCAATACCCCCGCACCGGAGGTGGTTCACGCCACCAATGGAAGCGCCCGGCACCCCACCCAGTCGCGCATTGGCGGCTGGAGGGTGAAGAGATGGTCCGGTCCAGGGTGAAAGCTCTGGGTGTGCCGAAACCGTAGGTCGGAGGTTCGAGTCCTCCCGGGCGCGTTGATCGATCGAGCCGGCGAATGGAGTGCCGGCCTTAAACCAGGACGGAGCCACAGCCCTCGCGGAGGCGGGCATGGCGCGGCGTCGAATCTACATCCTTGGAATCACCGGCATCGCGATGGCCATCCAGGGATGCTCTACCGGCACGTACACCCGAGCCGAACGGCCAACATTCGCCGCGTCGGCCCCGCGTGCGACCGCCGAGTCCTGGGCCAGCGTGATGCCAATGCCCGGGGGTTCGTCGGACGCACTCGCCTACGCGCGCCGCGACACGGCCCTGGGCCTGCCCCCACCCGGCTCGACGCCCGTGGCGGGCGCCTGGCGTGACCAGAACCGCCCGTCCCTGGAACGCTACTGGATCGTCCCACTCCAGCGTTCGCCTCGCAGCTTCCTGTTCTTCACCGCGCCGGCACAGCATGAACGCCGCGCGCCGCGGGTCCCCTCAAGGGCCCATCCGTGGCGCACGGCGTGGTAGCCGGTGCGATGCCGGCCCCACCGTGGGTCCGCCGGTTCTGATCGATACTACGTCGAACGCGGCGCTGTTGCTGGGCAGCTCGACGGTGCGCAGCCTCAACGTGGTCTCGATGCGGAAGTTCGAGCGGGTGTAGTGCCTCTCGGCAAAGAACACCTTCAGTTCGTACTCGCCACCATCCTCCAGGAAGTTCAGTCGGCTCAGGTCGACCGTCTGGCTTACGGCACCGTGCACGCCGCCCACGTCGATCACCATCTTGCCATCGATGAACACCCACACGTCATCGTCACCGAAGAACGTGAACGTGTTGTCGGCGTCGGCGTCGTAGACAAACTTGGTGGCCAGTTCGTAGGTAAAGTGGTAGTTATGGCCCCACTGGTCTCCGGCGGGGTTGCCGTACAGTTCGCCATCGATGGGGAAGAAGCCCTGGATGCCGTCCTGGCTTCCGTCGTCGTGGGCGTGGAATACGTAGCGATCGGTGCCCTGCTCACGCGTCAGGGTGATGTCCGCGGGCTTGGCCAGGTTGACGCCGGGCACGGTGCGGAACCACTGTCCGAAACTCTCGGCGCTGGTGAACACGCTGCTGCTCTGGGCATTCAGCGTACCGATGGCGTCGCCCTCGCGAGACTCCATGTAGTCAACCTCACGGGCGAAGGGGAACATGGCGCGCCCCTTCTCGTCCTTGAAGCTGCCGCTGATCTTGAAGCCGTTGTTGCCATCGCGCAGCACGGGCTTGCCGTCGGCATCCAGTTCGAAGCCCACCCAGCCCACACGCAGACCGGTGTTGTACCGCTGGAAGTCCGGGTGGCCTCCTTCGCTATGGGGACGGAAGTCGCGGACGGTGCCGGTCAGCACCAGTTCGCCCGGCAGATCGGCGTAAGGGTCCGAGGATTGCCCGACCTGGGCGCTGGCCACGGTCGTACCCGCGGCCAGAGCGACGATGCCGGCCACGCCGACCGCGCCCGCGGCCCGCACGATCCGGCGAGAAGAATGACCATTTCGCATCGTTGCCTCCATGCCGGGTCGCACCCGGCTCAAATACACGCCCCACCACGGAGCGTCACAAACCACAGCTACAGCCTCGATTGCGCGCCCCGCGGCGGCCATCGGTGGGGCCAGTTTCTCGTCGCCGAGTTGGCCGGATGTGTGGGATGGGAAACCCGATCCGGACACGCGGCCCAGATTCCAACGCTCGACCCTGGCATGGGCCGATGTAAACGACAGGTCTACGTCGTTTTCGGACGCCGGGCCGGCGTAGGCTGCGGCCTTCCAGACACAGTGGTTCGAGCACCATTGGAGACGCACGCATGGACGCGTTTGTGATCGAGGGCGGAAAGCCCATATCGGGCCGGTTCGAGGTCCAGGGCTCGAAGAACGCCGCGTTGCCCATGCTGGCCGCCGCTCTGCTGACCGACGAGCCCCTGGAACTCTCGGACGTTCCCAGGCTGGAAGACATCGCCAGCATGCTGCGACTGCTCGGCGAGTTGGGTGTGAACGTGTCCGAAGGCGACGGTGGCACTCGGGGCGGGCGATCGGTCCAGACCCTGGTCACCGACCGTCCCTCAGCCACGCACGATACGACATCGTCAGAACCATGCGAGCCGGTGTGTGCGTACTGGGGCCCATGCTGGCCCGCCGCGGAGAGGCCCGCATCTCCATGCCCGGGGGCTGCGCCATCGGCCCCCGTCCCATCGACCTGCACCTGAAGGGCTTGGCGGCCCTGGGGGCGTCCATCAGCCTGTCGAACGGCGATGTGGTCGCCAAAGCCCCCACCGGCGGCCTGAAGGGGGCCACGGTGTTCCTGGGCGGCCCATTCGGCTCCACGGTGCTGGGCACGGCCAACATCATGAGCGCCGCCACGCTGGCGCGCGGCCGGACGGTCATCGAGTCGGCCGCCTGCGAGCCCGAGGTGGTGGACCTGGGCCGTCTGCTGCAGACCATGGGCGCCCAGATTTCGGGCCTGGGCACCCCCCGCATCGTCATCGAAGGTGTCGAACAGCTCGGCGGGGCCAGCCGGCGGGTGATGCCCGACCGCATCGAGGCGGGGACATACGCCATGGCCGCCGCCATGACCCGGGGCGAGTTGACCATCGCAAACTGGCCCGCCGACGCCTTGGTCGGGCCGGTCGAGATGCTGCGCGACGCGGGCATCGAGCTGGAACTGAGCGAGCACGAGCCGCTGGACACCACTGGGGGCGACCCCATCCGTGCGACGGCGTTCGTGCGGCGCACGGGAGCGCTCAGGCCCGTGGAGCTGACCACCCAGCCTTTCCCTGGCTTCCCGACCGACCTTCAGGCCCAGGCCCTGGCACTGCTGACCCTGGCCGAGGGCAACTCGATCATCACCGAGAAAATCTTCCCAGAGCGGTTCCTGCACGTCGCCGAGTTGCTGCGAATGGGCGCCCAGATCATCCGCCACGGGCCAACGGCGGTCGTTAGCGGCGTCCCGAAGCTGGTGGGCGCTCCGGTGATGGCTAGCGACCTGCGCGCCTCCGCGGGACTCGTTCTGGCCGGTCTAGCCGCACGCGGCCGCACGGTTGTTCGCCGCGTCTATCACCTCGACCGCGGCTATCAACGCATGGACGAATACCTCAACGGGCTGGGCGCCAGCATCGAGCGCGTGAGCGAGAAGGCGCTCGACGAAGTCGCCGTCCCGGCTTAATCCTCTCGACCGCCCTGGCGCTCGGCGGCCGGGGGCACGAGCACCGGGATGCCATTACGCACAGGGTATCGCATGGGCTCGCCCACCACGCGCACCCACTGACCGGACTCGTCCAGTTCGAGCGGTTTTCCTGTGATGGGGCAGCGGAGCTGGCTCGGCAGTTGGGCCGGCGGCACTGGCTCATTCTTCATCGAAGCCCCTCGCGAAAAGGGCTCCGAGGGCCTTACACGCCTCTTCGGCGTCGTCGCCCCTGGCGATAACTTCGATCTCCACCCCCTGGGTTGCGGCCAGCAGCATGATCTGCATGATGGACTTGCCGTCGATCTCCTGATCGTCTCGCTTGAGGGCGATGGTGCTCTTGAACTGCTGGGCGCAGTCGGCTACCGCCGTCGCGGGGCGTGCGTGCAGCCCCAGACGGTTCACCACTTTCACCTTCGCGGCGCACTCCTTGGCCAATCCTGATCTCCGTAGCGATGCCGTGGCTAGCCGGGCAGCTTCTGGTGGTCGGCCTCGTGGAGCAGGTCGATGATCTCCTCGCGCGTGGATGCCTGCCGCAGGAACCGTCGGAAGGTCTCGTTGCCCAGACTCTTGAAGATCACTTCCATCGCCTTGAGGTGTTCCTCGGGGCTGTTCTCGGGGCTCAGCAGCAAGACGATGGAATAGACGGGCTGCCGATCGAGCGCACTGAAGTCGATGCCCTGGCTGCTGCGCGCGACGGCAGCGGCCATTTTTGTCACGCCGGGGTGCTTCACGTGCGGAACGGCCACGCCTCGGCCGAACCCGGTCGAGCCTTTCCGCTCACGCTCGAGGACGGAGGCAACCAACTCGTCGCGATTTTCGGCGTTGGCCGCGCCTGCGGCGATCAGCGCATCGATCATCTCGACGATGGCGTCGTCGCGTTCGGTGGCCTGCAGTTCGGGTACGACGGCTCCGGGCGAGACGATCTCTGTGAGTTTCATGGCCATGGTCAGTGCGCCTGCCTCTTCTGGACCTTCACCTTGTCATGCAAGTCGGTGAGCTGGCGGATGCCCTTGTGCTGCACCGAATCAATCACGCTGTACAGGTCGGCCCCCTGGTCCTTGCTGACCAGGTCATCGTGGTGTTCCACGTCCACGATCAGCTCAACCTCGAACGAGTCACCCGACGAGATAGTGTGGTGCTCGATCGTCCAGGTGACCGACAGAATGCGGTCGAAGAACCGTGTGAGCTTCTCGGACTTCTCCTCCGCGTGCTGGCGGATGGCGTCGGTAATCGTGATGTGGCGGCCGACGACTTCGATGCGCATGGTCTGGATCCCTTTCCGGCCGGCATGGACGCCGGCTCGCTCAAGCATACCCCCCGGGACTCAGGGGCGCGGCTTGGACGCCTCGGGGGTGGGGGTTGACTGGGGGGCGGCGGCGTCCCCGGAGCCGGGCGGGGTGAACCGCTCTGGCACCAGCGTGCCACCGGTGATGAAGAATCGGATTGCCTCGTCGATGGACATCGGCACGTCGATAGCCTCATCCCGCGGCACCGTGATGGCAAAGCCTGTAAATGGCGTTGGCGTCGACGGGATGAACACCGCGATGCACGGCACACCGGTAGCCTCATGGATCAGGGAGATCGAGTCGCTGGTGACCAGCCCCATGGTCCACAGGCCCCGGCGGGGGTACTGCACCATGACGACGCGACGAAAGGCGACCTTCCGCTCGCCCATGATCAAGTCGACGACCTGTTTCACATGGGGATATACCTGCTTGAACCCGGGAACCTGAGCAATGAGCCGCTCGACCCGAGCGTACACGCGGCGGCCCAGATAGTTTCCCAGCAGCAGGCCGGCGAGATAGATAAGCATGATCGCCACCAGCAGGCCGGCCGCCTGGAGGTACCAGTGCTGGTTCCAAAACTCGCTGAGCTGCTTGCGGACCAAGTGCTGACGCACCGTCACCGTGGAACGGCCGCGGAACGGCCTGCCTTCGGGAGAGGCGAGGAACTCATCGATCTCGCCGGGGTCCACGACCATGAAATCGGGCCGTTGGTCCTCGGAGGTCACGCGTGGAGCGACCTCAACCACGACCACTCGGATGCCACGATTGATGGGCTCGGCAACGTTATTGAACAGGAAAACGAAGGCCTGCCACAGGAGCCACAGCGTCAGGATGGAGGGCAGCAGCACGGCCAGCCCACGGCCGAAGAACCGCTTGAAGTCCTCCATGAAGCTTTCCTGGCGTGCCACGCGACGGATTCCCTTCTGCGTTTGACCGGCTGGCGACGCAGAGTGCGGCTAGGGAGGGCTGGGCTTCGATCCCCACGGACGGCGGAGCCGCGCGGGCTGGAACGCCGACGCTCCGTGCCGGCTCGCGTCCGAGCGGATGGAGTCCGAACGGATCGTGTCCGGAGGAATGGGCCTGACAGGACTTGAACCTGTGACCTCACCGTTATCAGCGGTGCGCTCTACCGACTGAGCTACAAGCCCGGACCGCCGAGTGTATCGGCTCATCGGCGGGAGTCAACGATACGCAGCGACCCACAGGATGGCTTTCGGGCGTAACCTTGGGCCCAAGGAGGGGCGTCTACTCGCCCGATCACATGCCAAACACTTTCGTCAGCAGATTGCGAAGGGTTCTCCCCTTCGCCACCCGAGTGTTCGTCGGGATTCTTCTGCTGGGCGGGGCGATCGGGCTGTTCCAGGTCCTCAAGGCCACGAAGGCCGAGCCCACGCTCAGCGATGAGGCGGGTCTCCCGCCGCTTGTCCGCACCGTCGAGGTTCAGCGGGCGGTCATCGCCCGGCCCTGGACCGGATATGGGACCGTGCGGGCCATGTCGTCGGCCCAGGTTGCTGTGCAGGTTGCCGGCCGGGTCATCGAGCGTCCGAATGCGATCGAGGCGGGCCTGCCGGTTTCTCGCGGAGATCTGATCTTGAAGATCGACCCCAGCGACTTTGAGCGGCGTGTTGCGTCGCTGGAGGGACTGGTGGCGGCCCTGGAAGCCCAGATTGACCAGCTTGGCATCGAGGCGACCTCTTTGGACGAGCAGCTCACCCTGGTGATGGAAGAGGCCGAGATCGCCAAGCGTGAGTACGAGCGGGCCCGCAGCGTGTACGAGGATCGCGGAGCAGGCACGCTCACTGAAGTGGACCAGAAGCTGGCCGCGTACCGCCGGGCCGCCCGCGAGGCATCGGCCCTGGAGCAGCAGTCAAAGTCCATCCCTTCGCGTCGTGCGGCGCTGGAGGCCAACCTGGCATCCCAGAAGGCCGAGCTCGAGCTCGCACGCCAGGACCTCGAGCGGGCCAGCGTGACCGCGCCGATCACGGGGGTGCTCCAAGACGTGCAACTCGATGAGGGCGATTACGCCAGGGTGGGCGACCCGGCCGCCCGGATTGTCGACCTGTCCCGCTTGGAGTTGCCGCTCTCGCTGCCAGCTTTGGCCGCGGACAGCATCGGCATCGGCGACGACGTCGAGGTGCTCCTGGAGTCTGGATCCGACTCGATGTGGCAGGGCACGATCACCCGGCTCGCGCCCGAGGCCGACCCCCAGACCCGCTCGATCCGGGTCTTCGTTGAGGTGACACAGGACCTAGAAACCGATCAAACCGGCATGCTCGCGCCCGCGACCGGCACAACTTTGCGGCCGGGGATGTTCGTGATCGGTCGCGTGAGGCCAAGCCGCCCGGCCGCCCAGCTCCTGGTGCCTCGGCGGGCGGTGGTCCAGGGCGGGGTGCTGGTGGCTAGTCCGAACTCACCGGCCCGGGCGGAGCGTGTCGACGTCCAGACGCTGTTCGCCATCGAGGGACGGGTCGACGGGGCCCCCAGCAGTGAAACGCTGTGGTTCGCGGTGGCGGGCGACCTGACCGAAGGGCAGCAGGTACTTGTGAGTAATCTCGATGATCTGCGGGACGGCTCCCCGATCCGGCTGGGCGAGCTAGGGGATTCGCCATGAGCCTGCCCGCCTTTGGCGTTCGCAAGCCCGTCGTGGCCAACCTGGTGATGTTCGCCATCATCGGGGCGGGCGTGCTGCTGGGGCTCGGGCTTCGGCGCGAGTTCTTCCCGGAGGTCCGGCCGAATCGCGTGGTGGTGGCGGCGCCGTATCCCGGGGCCTCGCCCGACGAGATCGAGCGATCGCTGGCGATTAAGATCGAGGATCGCGTGGCCGACCTGCGTGATGTGGTGGAGATCAATACCACCGTCACCGAGGGCAGCGCCCAGATCATCATCGAGTTTTCCGACTCGGTGGACATCGACGAGGCCGTCAGCGATGTGAAGCGGGAGGTCGACTCGCTCCAGGATCTGCCAGACCAGGCCGACCGCATCATCGTCGACAAGCTCGAGCCCAACCTCCCCGCCGTGATCCTCTCGATCTATGGCAACACCAGCGAGCGGGCGTTGAAGGAAGCCGCCCTGGAGATTCGCGAGGATCTGCGGGCTCTGCCGGGAATGGCCGACGTGACGATCGACGGTATCCGCACCGACGAGATCCGCGTGTCGGTGCGGCCGCAGGCGATGATCGAGCACCAGCTCAGCCTGCCGATGATCGCCGATCGGGTGCGAGGCGCCATGCGTGAGCTGCCCGGCGGCACCGTGCGTACGGGCACGCAGACGCTCTCGGTGCGCACGGTGCGCGTGGAAGAGGACGCCCAGCTCGTGGCCGACATTGTGGTCAAGGGCGAGGGCGGCCGCGTGCTGCGGCTGGGCGATATCGCTGAGGTCTCGTATGGCTTCCGTGATACCGATCTGATTACCCGCCTGGAGGGCAAGCCGGCGGTCTCGCTCACGTGCTTCCAGGTTGGTGATTCGGACGTGGTGACCATCGCCGAACTCGCCAAGGCCTACACCGCCGGCATGCGGGGCGACGAGCTGGACCTGACCCTCGGCGAGCGGTTCGCCCGGGCCATGCGCACCCTGAAGAACCAGCAACTGGAGATCCAGGGCAAGCCGTTGGACCTGAGTCCCGTATCGGATCGACTGCTGGCCTACGAGGCGGGCCAGAAGTGGATTGGCCGCCTGCCGGGCGAGGCGCGCATCACCACGGACCTGGCGCGGTTCGTTACAGGCCGGCTCGAGCTTCTCACCCGAAATGCGCTGCAGGGCGGCGCTCTGGTGTTCCTCGTGCTCGTGCTGCTGCTGAACTGGCGGGTGTCGTTCTGGGTGGCCATCGGTCTGGTTATCTCGCTGGCAGGCACCATCGCCATGATGCGACTCACCGGCATCACGCTGAACCTACTGACCATGTTCGGGCTGATCATCGTTATCGGCATCCTCGTCGACGACGCGATCGTGGTAGCCGAGAACATCGTGGCTCGGCACGAGGAGGGCATGCCCCCGATGGAGGCGGCTATCGAGGGCGCCGGACAGGTCTCCTGGCCCGTGGTTACCACGGTGCTCACGACGGTTTTTGCGTTCCTGCCTCTGGCATTGATCGAGGGGCAGATCGGCGACTTTCTGGCCGCGTTGCCGGTGGTGGTCGCGGTGGCGCTGCTGGTCTCGCTCATCGAGTCGCTGTTCATCCTGCCAAGCCACATGGCCCACACGCTGCGCGCGACAGACAAGGCCCAGCAGTCCGGCAAGATCACCAGGCTAGAGCGTTTCGAGGCCCGCTATGACCGGGCCCGCGACGCCCTGTTCGCACGCGTGCTGATCCCCCACTACACCCGCATGCTGGTTCGTTGCCTGCGGTATCGCTACCTCACGCTCACGGCCGCAATCTCGCTCATCATCGTTTCAGCGGCGATGGTTGCCGGAGGCCGGCTCGAGTTCATCTTTTTCGAAACCGAAGACGCCGAGTCGGTCAATGCCACGCTGCGTATGCCTATCGGCACGCCCATTGGCGAGACCGATGAGGTGGTCCGCCGCATCGAGGCCGCGGCCCAGGAGCAACCCGAAGTTGCCAGCGCGTATTCATCGGTGGGCACCATCGGCGATATCAACGGCGAAGGCGGCGACATCAGCCAGCCCCACTTGGGCCAGATCTTCCTTGAGCTATACCCCGTCGAGCAGCGAGACCGCACCAGCAACGATGTCATCCTTGCCATCCGTGAGCAGCTCGGTGAACTGCCAGGCGTGAAGAGCCTGCGCTTCGAGCCCATCGGCGGTGGCCCGGGCGGTGTGGCCATCAGCCTTGGCGTGGTGGGCGACAACACCGAACAGGCAACGCGGGTGGCCGATCGCTTGAAGGCCATGCTCGACGAGATCGAGGCGGTGTTCGATATCGAGGACGACGCCGACGCCGGCCAGCGCGAGCTGCGCTTCGACCTCAAAGACGGCGCGACCGAACTTGGCTTCACCCGGGCCCTGCTGGGCGAGCAGATCCGGGGGGCGGTCTTTGGCCTGGAGCCGCACACTTTTGCCGGCAATCGCGAGGACGTCAAGGTCCGCGTCACGCTGCCCAAGGACACACGCTCCAGCCCCGTGGCGCTCGAGAACACATACGTGTTCTCTCCCGATGGCCAGGCCGTACCTCTCGTGGAGGTGGCGACCATTGAGGAGGGCCGGGGGTACGCCACGGTCCGGCGGCTTGACCGTGAGCGCATACTCACTGTCAGCGCCGACGTGAACCGACAGCTTGGCAACCCCGAGGAGATCGTCGCCTCGCTCCGCCCGAAGCTGGTCGCACTCGAGCGGGAGTTCCCCGGCGTGCGAATCGTGGAGCGCGGCCGCCAGAAGGACGTAGCAGAGAGCTTCGCGACATTGCCGCTGGGCATGGCCGTCGCGGCGGGCCTCATCTACGTCACGCTCGCGTGGTTGTTTGGCAGCTACCTGCAGCCACTGATCGTGATGGCGGCCATTCCTTTCGCGACGGTCGGCATGATATGGGGCCACCTGGCGCTGGGCTTCGCGATGACATTCCTGTCACTCATCGGTTTTGTCGCGCTCTCCGGCATCGTTGTCAATGACTCGCTGATCTTCATGGAGTTCTTCAACGACCGCAAGCGCGGCGTCGCGAGCCTGCCGCTTGCACTCGTGCGAGCCGGACGAGCACGCCTGCGTCCCATCCTGCTGACCACCATCACCACCGTCCTGGGACTCACGCCGCTGATGCTTGAGCAATCGTTCCAGGCACGCTTCCTGATCCCCATGGCGATCACCATCGCGTGCGGCCTCATCTCGGCGACGGGCATCATCCTGCTCGTGCTCCCCTCGATGCTGGCGATCCTCAGCGACATCAAGGCACTCACACGATTGGCGTGGACCGGTAGGAGAATGAAGACGGCCAATGGAAACCAAATCGACGGACAACCAGCGCACCACATGCCGTAAACTGGCACGAAGCGCGATCCGCCTGGGCGGCCTCGTCGCGGGCATGGGGGTGCTCCTGTTGGCCATCGGCCTGATCTTCTCGCCCGACCGGGCCATGATCTTTCCGGCGTCCATCGCCGGCCCGTTGTCGCCACCGCCTGCGGGCGTCGAAGCCTTCAAGACTGACGCGGGGCTTGTCTGGTTTCTGCCGGCCGAGGTCGATTCCCCAGCCCCACTGGTCCTGCTCTTCCATGGGAACGGCGACAACATCGCCGGCATGCTGATGATCGGTAAGCGGTACCAGGCACATGGCATGGCGGTCGGGCTCATCGAGTACCCGGGATACGGCGGCACACCGGGAAAGCCGACCCAAGCCTCGGTGACGCGGGCGGCCGTTGCCGGCTACGACGCGCTCGTGGCCCGGCCGGAGATCGACGGTACGCGTGTGCTCGCCCACGGATTCTCACTGGGCGGCGGCGTGGCGGCCCAACTCGCAGAACGACGGAAACTGTCGGGGCTCATCCTCGAGTCGACATTCTCGAGCATGACGGCGATGTACCGATCCATGCGCGTGCCGGGCATTTTGTGCCGGGACCCGTTCCGAACCGACACCGTGCTGGCCGAGTTCAAGGGCCCGGTGCTGCTCATCCACGGTCGCAACGACACCATCGTGCCGCCCTCGCATAGCAAGACACTGCTGGATATCGCGCTGGATGCAAGATACCTGGAGATGGACGGCGGCCACAACGACGGGCCGTCGGATCCGGCCGACTACTGGCGGGCCATCGACGAGCTTCTCCGCAGGGCAATCGAACGCTGACCTAGCTACGTGTGCGCACCGTAGCACTCTTGCGACGCCCGCCATTGGCGTACTCGACGCGAACACCGCTATCGAGGTCTGCTCGCTGCATGATGTCGATGAGCTGCTCGACCGTGCGTACCTCCCGTTCGTCGATTGCGAGGATCACGTCGCCGGGCTTAAGACCCAGGGCATCGGCCGGTGTCTGCGGTTCGACGGCGATCACGTACACGCCCTGGCCAGGCATGCCCGGCAGATTCAGGGGCATCGATTCGTCGATGGTCAGGCCTTGCACACCCAGGGTATCCACAGACCTGGCACGCTCGTCGAGGATTCGCTGCAGTTCGGCCTTCTTGGCTTCCCGTGCCAAACGGATAAGCTGGTTGCCACCGGTCACCTCGGCTTCGAGCCGCAGCACCTGGCCATCTCGAATGATCTCTAGCGTGATGGGCGTGCCCGGGCGGGTCAGGCCAACGAGATTGCGCAGGCGGTTGAAGTTCTCGGTCTGCCGGCCGTTGATCGAGACGATGATGTCACCAGGGAGTACGCCGGCGAGGTCAGCCGGTCCGTTCTCGATGACCGTCTGCACGTAGACACCCGCGGGAAGCTGCTGTCCAGTCTCGGCGGTCACGTCGGCGGTGTTGACCAGGTCGCTGACGCCCAAAAAGCCCTGCTCAAGTTGCCCTGTCTCGCGGATGTTCTCGAACACGCTGGTGGCGATGGCGCTGGGGATGGCAAAGCCGATGCCCACCGAGCCACCGCCCGACGAGGCGATCATCGAGTTGATGCCCACAAGTTCGCCGTGGAGATTGACGAGCGGACCGCCGCTATTGCCGGGATTGATTGCCGCGTCGGTCTGGATGAACTCCTCGAAGCGGTCGATGCGCTGGCGGGTGGCCGTGCGGGGCGTCAGGCCGCTTCGGCCCTTGGCGCTCACGATACCGGCCGTCACGGTGTGGTCGAGCCCGAAGGGACTGCCCACGGCGACCACCCAATCGCCCACCTCGAGACCGTCGCTATCGGCGATGCGCGCGGGCGTCAGATCGCTGGCCTCCAGTCGCAGCACGGCCAGGTCGGTGCCCGGATCCGAGCCGATGATCTGGGCGGCAACCTCGCGTCCATCGGTAAGCGTGGCGACGACCTCATCGGCCCCCTGTATTACGTGGTGGTTGGTCAGCGCGTAGCCGTTTGCAGTGACAATGACACCCGAGCCCACGCCCGAGGGCAGCGTCTCCTGCTGACGCACGACGCGTCCGAAGCGATCCCGTACGCGACGGGTAACCTGGCGAGCTGTCTGGATGTGGATCACCGAGGGCTCGATACTCTGCGAAGCGTGCCGGAAGACCCGACTGAGGCTGCCGGCGAACGCCACATCCGACCGTACCTCGTCGGGTACGTCCTCGTCCTGCACGCCGTCCTGCGGGTGGGCGAACACCAGCCCCGACTCACCACCAGCCTCTTGCTGGGCGCCCGCATCCTTGGGAAGCAAAGTAGCGGCGATCGCGGTTAGGGCCACCATCGCGGCAGCGCACAACGCGGTCATTTTGATCGACATGCGCACCTCCTGTTCAGTCGCTATGGACACTATTGGCCACGACGCGGCCGGGTTCGCCGGATTCTTGGGATCCGCCGACCCGGCGTTCCTTTTGATAGCATTATGCTAGGAGTCCTTTTTGCCCCGTCAGGTCCCTCGACGATCACCGAAGAGTTCGATGTGCAGCCGATGGCAGTACCGCCAGCCGTTTGCCACGCAGGCTTCCACCAGCCAGCCCAGCCCGGCAGGGTTCGGGCTTACCACCCCTTCGGGCATAAGCAGCACGTCGCCGGCGTAGACCTCCGGCAATCGGTCCAGCAACGATTCGATTTCCGACAGGTCGCCCGGCGAGGCGACCACGAACTTCAACTGCCGCTGCGGATGGTCGGCCAACAGGCTGTGGAGGGCATCCAGATTCAGGCGATTGGCCTCATGGCGGATTGCAAGAGAGCCCGTCGGGTCGCGGGGGTCGCCCGCGGGCGTGCTGTTTGCCAGCTTGGGGCTCAGGCTCAACAGGTCGCAGTGCACCGGCTGGTACAACGTGCCCGCAGTCTCAATGGTCACATGCACGCCCATCGCCGCCAACCCGCGGGACAGGTCAGCCATGGCCGGGAAGATCATCGGCTCCCCACCGGTTAGCACGGCGTGCGCCATGCCATTGGTCCGCGATTCGGCCAGCAGACCGTCGATGGTCCGTTGCTCGCCCTGTGGCTGCCAGCTCGCGTAAGGCGTGTCGCACCAGGCGCAGCGCAGGTTGCACCCGGCCACGCGCACGAACCACGAGGGCACGCCGGTGAGCTTGCCCTCGCCCTGGATGGACACGAACGTCTCGGAGATGGGCAGGGCCGCGGCGCTCACGCGTACCTCGCCGGGTCGGCCATGCCCGCGGCCTCGAAGCCCCGCAGGCGGAGGACGCACGCGTCGCACCGGCCGCACGCCAGCAGGCCCGCCGCGTCGCGATCGGGGTCGTAGCACGAGGTCGTGAGCGAGAAATCGACGCCGGCATCCGCCCCCGCCCGCACGATGTCGGCCTTGCTCAGCGTCAGCAGCGGCGTGCGAACGACCAGCGGGCTGCCCCCCTGCGTGCCGCGTCGAGTGGCGAGCGTCGCCGCTCGGGCGAACGCCTCGACGAACTCGGGCCGGCAGTCCGGGTAGCCCGAATAGTCCACGGCATTGACGCCGATGAACACGTCGCCGGCCTCCAGGGTCTCGGCGTAGGCCGTGGCAATCGACAAGAACACCAGATTGCGCGCGGGCACGTAGGTCGAGGGAATGGCGCCCTGCCCGGGCTGTCCGTCTTTGGGAACCTCGCCGTCGGTAGTCAACGACGAGCCGGCGAAGGGTCCAACATCGAGCGAGTACACGACGTGCGAGTCGCAGCCGACCTGGCCGGCGATGCGCCGCGCGCATTCCAGCTCGGCGTTGTGGCGCTGGCCATAGTCGAACGACAGGGCGTGGCACTCGAAGCCATCCCGCCGGGCCAGGGCCAGGCACGTCGCGCTATCCAGGCCGCCGCTGAGCAGCACCACCGCACGCTTCACCGGGCTCCCTCCCGCCTGGTCAGGATGGCCCCGCGCGGCGTGGCGCCCAGATCCTTGAACTTGCGCTCGAAGTTGCTGCCGATGAGCCCGCCCTCGGGGGCCGAGGGCAGCTTGGGCAGATCACGGCACTCGAAGGGCGTCGACCGGAAACCGGCCGGCACACCTTGGCACCAGGTGGCGAACTGCGTCTCGTAGAACGCCCAGAGCTCGTCGTGGTCGGTGGCCAGGCGAAGCTCGCCACCCGGCCGCAGCACGCGCCAGCAGTCGGCCAGGAAGCCGTCCTGGAGCACGCGGTTCTTGTGGTGCTTGCGCTTGGGCCAGGGGTCAGAGTAGTACAGGTGGATCGTTCGGACGCACTGGTCGGCTACGCGCCACTTCAGAAACGCCACCGCGTCGCCACGCAACACCCGGGCATTCAGGATGGCCCCGGCCTCGCGATGCCGCCGCACGCGGTCGGCGGTGTAGTAATAGACGTCCGGATCTTGCTCGATCGCCAGAAAGTTGCTATTGGGCCGCGCCTGCGCTGCCTCGATGAGGTACCCCCCCTTGCCCGGGCCTACCTCGATCTCCAGCGGCCGCTCGGGGTGCTCGAACCATCGCGAGGGATCGCGACGGGCCATGTCGGGATGATCGAGCAGATCGTCGGGCAGCGAACCGAGTTCGTCCTTGGTGATCGCGACCACGCCCGGAGCGTCGTCGAGGGTCTTGCCGCGTCCAAGGTCGCTGGGCATCAGTCGGCCTCCTGCGTTCTCAGGGTCTTGCTCATGATGAGGCTCTGATAGTTCGTGTACGGCCAATGCCAGCTCTGCACAACGCGATAACCCCGCCTCTCGTAGTACTCGCGCAGCGGCGTATCGGGCTCGGCCATACTCAGGGCGAGCTCTGCGGCGCCCAGGGCGAGCGTCTCTTGCTCGACCCGAGTGAGCAGCGCTAACCCCACGCCGCCTCGCTGGAGGTTCGGGTCGACGGCGAACTGGGAAAAATGTGTGACGTCTTTGCGTAAGAACCATGGCGGAAAAGCCGCGTCCTCACGTTCTTGGAACAGGATGACCCCGAGCAACCGGTCGGCGAACCGCACCGAGGGCGCGCCCACCGAGGGTGCCAGCGCCACGAACGTCTGTCCGCGATAGCACCGCTGGCGGGTCACCTCCACCGATTGCCGGCCGGCCAGCGGGTCCATGCCCCGCTCCCGCTGGCTGGCGTAGGACCGGTGCAGCAGCGCCGTAATCGGCGCGATGGGATCGGTTGCCAGCAGCGGCCTGACCTCCACGGGCGGCGCTGCGGGGATCGGACTGGGCTGGGGTTGGCTTGTGTCAGGTTCGGCCATCCTGCTCGCTATCGCTTCCGTGGGTTCGGGACGTGCGGGAAACAGTAACGCTAGACTCGCCACGTGCCCGTAACGAATCCCAATCCTGCCACAACCGACGCCGAGGCGACATCCATCGATGTCCGCGTCCGATACTGCGAGTGCGATCCCATGGGGGTGGCCCACCATGCCAGCTTCGTGCCCTGGCTCGAGATGGCCCGGACCGAGGCGCTTCGCGCGAGCGGTCGGACCTATGCCCAGTTGGAAGCCCAAGGCGTGTTCCTGGTCGTCACTCGCCTCGACGTCGGCTATAAGCGGCCTGCTCGATACGACGATGTGCTGCGGATCACCTGCCGGGCGAGCATCGCCGGTCGAGCTCGGCTCAGGCATGAGTACACCATCGATCTGGTCGAGCCGGGCGACGGGGCTCGTGACAGGCTGGGCGAGCGCCCACTGGCCGTGGCCACGACCGAGCTTGCCTGTGTGGATGCGTCGGGCCGCCCGACCCCGATGCCCAGCTGGCTCGTAGACGTGGTATCCTCGACTTCTTAGCCGCCGCCGCGGAGCACGCATGGGCGATTCCAATGCCGAACCCAAGACCGAAGCCAGGCCGCGCTCGCGGCTGCGGCGGTGGGTCTGGCGGTGCGCCTGGGTGTTGTTCATCTCAGGCCTGCTGGGGGCTACGGCTGTCGGCCTCCTTCTAACGCCTGCCGCAGGGATTGTCCTGCGCCCCAAGCTCGAACAGGAGCTCGGTGTGCGAGCCGAGGGCGGCACTCTGAAGCTGGACATGGGTGGGGACATCATTATCCGCGACGTCACGTTCCGAACACCCGAGCCGTCCGACGAAACCGGACCGCGCGGCGAGGCGTCCAGGTTTCTCACCGTCAAGCGGGGGCGCATCCTGTTGGGCTGGCGCGGCAGGCTTCGCGGCGGCACGCTCGTGCGACGCGTGGAGATCTTCGACGCCGACGTGCGCCTCACCAAGCCACTGGACGACTTCGATCTGAACATCCTCGCGATCGATCCACCGGCCCGCTCAGGCCCCGGCGGAGGTCCGCTGCCAAGCATTCTCGTACACCACGCCAGTGTGCTTCTGGGCGAGCACAACTCCGGCGGAGACATCACCGAACTGCGAACGCTCCCGATCGTCGCATCACTACGCAACTCCCGGGAAACGCCCGGCGCGTTCGATGTCACTGCTTACGAGGATCCCAAGCTGAGTTCAAGCAGCAAGCCACTGCGATTCGAGGGCAGCGTAGGGCCCGAGGGTTTCTCGGGAACGCTGGGTGGTTTGGATATGGTCGACTTTCCGCCCAGCACCATCCCTATGCAACTCCGCGACGTGTACGAGGAACTCCAGATCGGCGGGCGAACGCGCGGCGCCACGCTCAAATACGACAGGCAGACCGACGTGCTGGAGTTGGTGCTGGACCTCCAGGCAGGCTCGCCCTTGCCCGCGCCGTTCGCCGAGGACTCTGACATCGACGCCCACCTGGATATTCGTGTGCCCGTACCAGTGGACGAGGCGGGCACACTCAAGCCCCTGATTCCCACCAGCGGCAGCGGACGATTGCGACTGGTGCAACGGCCGCCGCCCGAGAGCAACCGGGGCGTGTCCTGGCGTGGCGTGCAAGCGACAGCCGAGCCGGGCGAGCCCGGCCTGGGCAAACGGACCTTCATGATCGAGGGCTCGCTGAACAGCACCATCGAAGACCTGAGCGTGCACACCGACATGCGGCTCTGGCTGGGAAACGCCGAGCCGCTCTACGAGTTCGAGATCGCGACACTCGAGCCCTACGCGTTCTCCACCGACGCGCCCTGGCTGGAACGCCCCACCCCACTGATTGGAAAGATCTCGAACATCCTCGGCATGTTCGAGCCCCGCGGGGTGATCTCACTCTCGGCCCGGGCGGCGCAGGTCTCCGACGGCGACACAGTGCGGCAGGAAGTCGACGGCCGGGGGACCATCCGCGACGGCGCCATGCGATTTGAGTACTTCCCGTACCCCATCGTGGGCGTCTCGGGCTCCATCGAGATCGAGGATGGGGCTATTCGCCTGGTCGGCCTGCGCGGGTCGACACCTGCCGGCACGCCCGTCATCGCTTCAACGACCATCACGCTCGACGAGATCGCCACTGGCGTGGAAGTCGACGCCCAGGCCTTCGGCGTGCCGTACGACGACATACTCCGCCAGACGCTGGACGACGTCGCGCCCGAGATCCGTGAGATCCTCCTCAACGAGTCGGCGCTGGCCGAGCTTTACGAGTGGGGTGTGGTACGGCGGCCGGGCACGCAGGGGAGAGTTCCCGCATTCGCGCTGGGTGGCGAGGCCGACGCACGTGTCCAGGTCTCCCGGCAAACCGGCGTCGACAACAGCACAACCGTCCACGTCGAGGTGCGCAGCAGCAGCTTCGGCTTGCTGCCCGAGGCTTTCGCCGTGCCCATCCTGGCCACCGACACGCTGCTGACCATCGATCTGCCTTCCGAGTTGGAAACCACGCTCATGGGTCGACCAAGGGCGCTGCGGGTCGCCGCCAGGGAAGCCCAGGCGACCACGCTGGCAGGAGGGACCGCCACGGCCGATGTCGTCGTCCAAGTCCCCCTCGATGAGCCCCCGGGCCAGGAGCGTGCCACCACGGTGGATGTGTCCGTGGACGCGAAGGATGTCCCGATACACCCGGCGTTGATACTCGCCATCCCCGACGACAACGGCGTAGACGACGACGAAAGCCAGGACGACACGGCCGTCCCGGGCGGGCCACGAAGGATGCTCCGTGCACTGGGCCCCAGGGGCGATATCGACGCATTGGTACGGATCACCCGCGACGACCAAGGTGATTTAGACTGGTGGTCCGAGGTCCGACCCAACAACGTGACGCTCTCACCAGAACCGATCGAGACGCGACGCCCTCTGATGATTGACGACCTGGGGGGGATGATCCGGGTCGACGCCTCGGGTTTGCGTGGCGAACTGGCGGGCCGACCGACCACCGGCGGCAGCGTCACGGCGAATCTGCGAGCCAGCTTCGGGGACGACAGTGTTCTGGCAATCATCAACTCAGCTGGCCTCGATCTGCGCACGCCGGTGGAGGACGTTGTCGCGGTATTCGACCTCGACCTGGCGCGGTCGATCGCCGAGGCCCGATACACCTTCGATCTGCGCGGCACGGCGGACGTGGCCACCAGTGTCCGACTCGCGGGCGACGATGTCGCCGCCGAGGTTCGCATCGCCCGCGCCGACCGCGTGCGATTCAACTGGCTCGACGGGCGGATGGGCCTGGACGACACCCGCGGGGCGATCGTCGTCACAACAACCGACGAAGGCCCCATGATCACCCTCGATCGGGTGCTGGGGGAGGGCAGCTTTGAGCGAGAACCCATTGGACGGCTGCGTCTTCGTGGTCAGATTCCCCTGGACGCGCTGCGCGAGATCGGCAGCCAGGTCACACGGGCCACGACGGTGGACATCGAGGTCCAAGGTGGACAACTTGAGTCGAAGCTGCTGCGCACCCTGGCACGCAACCGCAGCGCCAGCGATTCGGGCTCCCTCCTGGACCGCTGGGACCTCCACGGCGAATACGACGCGATGGTCGCTCTCCACACGGCGGCTTATCCGGGAACCGGCTCGGGCGTACGGCCCATCCGAGCGTTCGAGCTTTCTCCTTACGACGCGTCGTTCGTGCGAGACGGCCAGCGATACAACGTGCCATGGGTCAGCGGCGTGATCAGCGGTCGCGAGCGAACTCCCAGCGCCCAAGGGCCGGGCGGAGTGAGCGAGTACACAGGCCATGTCGATTACCTCACGCTGGGAGGCGACCAGTGGTGGGTCTCGCTGGACGGCTTCTGGAGGTCCGAGGGCGGGCAGCGCAGTGAGTTCGAAGTCGCTCTGGATGGCATGATCGACCAGGCCGTGGGCGATGCCAACGGCCCGGGCCTGCCCGAACCTATTCTTGGCCTCATGCCCCAGGGCGTTGGACGCGCGCTCGAGGCTATGGACGCCCAGAGTCACAAGCAGGCGCTGGTCAACACAGGCCGGCTTCGTGTGGTGACCAGCGACGACGACGAGACCCGCATTGAGTTCGACGCCGAACTCGGTGTTGAAGAACTCAGCCTTGGCTCCCGGGCCGATTCGGATGATCCCCAAACGCCGCGCGAGAGATCCATCGCGACGTTCGAGCGGATGGCGATGGCCATCCGGAGCGATACCGATCACCCGCGATTGCACGCGGCCATTGATTTCTCCGCCGACTCGGGGCGGGTGTGGGGTCTTGGCGTGCGTGATGCAACGCTCCGGGCCGATGTGCGGCGCGATGACATTGTGGACCTCTCGGACATCGGGGCGGAAGCCGGAGGCGGGCGCTTGGCCGGACGCGGTCGGATCACGCTCGCCCAGACCGAGGGCCAGCGGGCCAGCTACACGCTCGACCTGGCCGGCTCTGGGCTGGAGACCGCCCGCCTGCTGAGCGCTCTGCGGGACGAGCCCATCGAAGAGACCCGTGGCGCGGGCGACCTTGACCTCTCGCTGGGCATGTCGGGTCAGTTTGGCGCGCCTGATGAACTCCGCGGGCGTGGAGCGTTCCGCATCCGCGGGGGCGCGCCCGTCGAGTTGCCGCTCGCCATCCGAGCGGCGGTCGAGGCCATGAACGTCAAGTTCGGCGCCGACCGCTACGACGCCATGAACGGTGACTTTTACATCCACGATCAGACACTGACCTTCACACGACTGGCCGTAAGCTCGGACTCGGTCATTCTTGACGGCCTGGGCACGGTCGACCTGCAAAGTAATGAGCTAGACATGAGCATAACCACCCGACCGATCCAGGACACCTACTGGCAGGCCCTGTTCCGCGCGCTCCGTGAGGTCATCGTCGCCGTGGATTTGCGGGGCACGCTGGATCAGCCCGCCCCGGCACCCAAGCCACAGGCCCTGGTCGGCCCCCTCGACCGCCTCAGGCGCATGATCCAAGGCGGTCAGACCTACGAGGAATGGACCAAGGAGCGGCTGCGGCGATATGCGCGGCAGCGCGGTGTACCCGAGAGTGGATGGTGACCGCCTGTCAACGCACGGGTACGAGGCATGGGAACCGGCAGCCGATCGCCCTGGCTACCCTATGGCCCCATGCAGGACGGCATCGAACGCAGCAACTCGGACACGCCCGAAACACCCAAGCCGCGAACCGATTGGCAGGCGATCGGCAAGCGCATCGATGAACTCGTTGACATGGTCGCCCCAGACGGCGCCCAGGCGTTCGACCGCAAGCTGGTGGCCGAGCTGATGGCAACCGGCCTCAAGCTGCTGCCCGATGGGCGCGATCGCGGCGAGTTGAAGCTGCTGACCGCAGCTATGAAGGAGCTGCGCTACGCCTACCGGGTGTTCGGCCGATACGACCAGGCACAGAAGATCACCATCTTCGGCTCCGCCCGCACACCCGAGGACCACCCCGACTTCGAGTCGTGCGTGGAGTTCTCCAAGGACATGGCCGAGGCCGGCTGGATGTGCATTACCGGCGCGGGCGATGGCATCATGAAGGCCGGCCATGTCGGGCCGGGCAAGGCCGCGAGTTTTGGTGTCGCCATCCGGCTTCCTTTCGAGACTACCGCCAATACCGTCATCCACGGCGATGAGAAGCTCATCCACTTCCGCTACTTCTTCACGCGCAAACTCATGTTTCTTTCCCAAGCCCAGGCGGTGGCGCTGTTCCCCGGCGGCTTTGGCACCATGGACGAGGCCTACGAGACACTCACCCTGATCCAGACCGGCAAGAGCGGCATGATCCCCATCGTCATGCTCGAGGGCAAGGGCGGCGGCTACTGGGACGAGTTCCACGCCTTCGCGCGCAACGCCCTGCTCAGCCGGCAGATGATCAGCGAGGACGACACCTCGCTCTACTACCACGCCAAGAATCCACACGACGCCGTCCGGCACGTGCTGGACTTCTACCGCAACTACCACAGCTCGCGATACGCCGGCGATGAGCTGATCATCCGGGTTCGACGCCGCTTGGAGCCCGAGAACCTGGCCACTCTGAACGAGGAGTTCGCCCGACTGGTCAAGGAAGGGCAGATCCGCCAGGGCGGGCCGCACGAATATGAGGATGAGTTCCTGGACCTTCCCCGCATCAGCTTCACCCACACCCGCCGAGACTTCGGGCTGGTACGCAAGCTGATCGACCGCATCAACGATCTCGACGCGTCCTGAACACCATGCCACGACAGCGCCTCCCCCATCCCTCGCGACTGCTCCCGCTCATCGCCGCTGGCGGGTTGGCGGCAGGTTGCGCCCAGCACGTGCGCATCCCTGATGCGCCACCAGCCGTGGATACCCAGCCGGTCACCCAGATCGCCGGCTTCGGCATGGAACTGCGTGTCTGGGCGCTCGACGCGACGTCATGGAAGCGAGCCCGCAACAACGCCGAACTCGAACGTCTGTACCGCGCATGGCTGGCCATCGAGGCCCAGCGCGATGCCAACGATGAGGACGCGCCGGATGAAGACCAGCAGCTACATCAGGCCGGGCCACCAACGTTCACTCAGGATCAGGAGCCGGAAACTTTCGAGGCATTCGTGGCGGCAAAGTCGCAGCCCCAGCCCGAGCAACCCGGGCTTGAGTCCTTGCAACGCTACGCAGACACACGTGACACGCTGGACGACGCAGCCGAGCGTATCTGGAACGAGAACGGGCTGCGATTCGCCCTGGTCCCGATTGATCAACTCGCCGCCCTGCGAGATTCAATGGGCGTGCCGGGCCCGCTCGAGCGCACTTGGTGGGGCGCCACAACGTCTTGGTCCCACATGGCCAAGGGCGTGGCCTTCGAGAGCCACCGCCTGGAAACCGACGCCGGCCCGCTGGTCCTCGGTTCGGGACGGCTCGCACTCATCGGAAGGGCCTGGCCGGCACCCGGGGTGAAGGGATCCGTGCTCCGCGTGGAGTTCTGCCCGCAGTTCGTGCGCACAGACCCTACCTCGAAGGGCTTCCGCTCACGACTGACCTCCCGGCTCGAAGCCGAAAACGGGCCACCGAGCGACCTGGACGCCGGGCCGGTCTTCCAGCGGCTGCTCCTTCGCGGTTCGATCCCCCGCGGCTACGCGCTGGTCATCACCGCGAGTTCTCTAGACCAGTCTCCCCACCAGGTCGGCCCGATGCTGACCGGCTCGAGCATCGGCCAGGCCGCCCTCTCGACGGTCGGGCCCGATGGCGCCCTGCGGCCTGTCGCGCTTGTGGTAGTACCCGTACTTCCAGAGTGGTTCTCGCTTAGCGGGGGATGACCCTAGCAAACAAGCCCTTTCCGAAGCGCCGCGGCGGCTCCGCTACGATGGCCACCCTGCGGGTCCAGCGGGGATCCTACTTCGGTACTCCTTCGACCCCGGAGCCCTCGCGCGTGCAGAACCTCGTCTCGATCCTCTGGCTGCTACTCGGGATAACCCTTCTTGTGGGTGGCGCCGAGATCATGCTCCGCGGTGCCACCGCGCTCGCCCGCCGCTTGGGCGTGCCGACCTTCATCATCGGGCTCACGGTAGTTGCCTTTGGCACCAGCATGCCCGAACTCGCAACCGGTATCGGAGCCGTACTCAAGGACCGCAGCGACCTTATTGTCGGCACCATCATCGGCTCGAACATCGCCAACATCGGCCTGGTGCTGGGCCTGGCAGCCGTCATTCGACCTGCCTACGTACGAGGCGGCGTGGTACGCCGCGAGGTACCGTTGTTGATCGTGGTCACCACTGCGATGATCCTGACCCTCTTCGGAGGGGTCATCGGCCGCCTCGAGGCTTTGCTGCTGACCATCGGGTTCGTGGCGTTCATCGCCTGGACGCTCTACGCGTCCCAACACCTGGATCCCGAAGACTCGGCCCTGGTGATCGAGACCGAAGACGAGCAAGGCGAAGGAAAGCCCCCACTGGGCATTCTCATGAGCCTGATGCTCGTTGCGATCGGCCTGGGCGGCATGGTGGTCGGGTCCGAACGAGCCGTGCTGGGCGCGACCGATCTGGCAACCGCCATCGGGGTACCCGCGTTCATCGTGGGGCTCACGCTCGTGGCACTCGGAACGTCACTACCCGAGGTCGTCACCACTGTCATGGCGGCCTTGAAGGGGCACTCCGACTTGGCCGTGGGCAACGTGCTTGGGTCCAATATCTTCAACATCCTGTGCGTGGTGGGCGTCAGCGGCCTGGTTGGCGAGCTCGCCGTACCCGATATCGCGGTCAACCGCGATGCCTGGGTCATGCTCGGGCTCACGGTGCTGCTGCTGCCGATCATGATGACGCGCTTTACTGTCAGCCGGGCCGAGGGCTGCGTCCTGCTGTCCGCTTATGCGGTCTACGTCGGCCTGGTCGTCGCGTCTTAGCCCCATAACAGGATTCGGGCTCCAAACACCACTTTTCGGCCAGATCGGGGACAGTCCGGCCAACTGGCGCCCCGTGTGCAGCCGATGGATTGGGTGACACTCCAGAAACACGGAGAGCACCCATGCTGCGCGTATCGATGCACGAAGCCGCCGAGGGCATGCGACTGGCCATGCCGATTTACCACCCCCAGCGCGGTGGACCCGTGCTGCTCAAGGCGGACGTCACACTCGACCGCCGGCTCATCCATCGCCTGCGCGAGATCAACCTCCGCGAGATCTGGATCCACTATCCGGGCATGTCCTTCCTGGGCCGCTACGCGAGCCCGGCCATCATGCAGGCCCGGGCAGAGCTGAGCCACCATGTGCTCAGTGCACTGGACGCAGTCGCCGCGAACGCCACGGCCCGGCTGGATTACAGCGCGTACAAACGCGCCGTAGTAAGCCTGATTGAGCAACTGCTGCACGCGCCGACGGCCGCGTACTACCTCGAGGAGTTGGCCACCGCCGACACACCACAGGGCAGGCACGCCAACTCGGTGTGTTTCCTCAGCGTGCTGATGGGTCTGAAACTGGGCGACTATCTCATCGCCGAACGCCCCCGATTGCATCCGGCCCACGCCAGAGACGTCACATCCCTGGGCGTGGGCGCGATGCTGCACGACGTGGGCATGCTTCGGCTGCCCCCCGAGACGCTGCGCCGATGGAACCGCGAGCACGACCAGAGCGACCCGCACTGGCAGCGGCACGTGAAGCTGGGCTTCGACATGATCCGCGAGGGCGTCGATCCCTCGGCGGCCGCGGTCGTGCTGCACCACCACCAAGCACACGATGGGTCAGGCTTTCCAAGGCGGAAGCAACTCGGCGGAGGGTCGGTTCCCTTGCAGGGCAAGGAGATCCACGCGTTCGCGAGGATCGTTGCCGTGGCGGACGCCTTCGATCGCCTGCGGGACAGCGGGGACGCCCCGGGCGCCGACTCGGTCCCACAGACTCGGCGCCCAACGGTCGCGGCCCTGCGCGAAATGGTTCTGGGCGAGTCGTCCCTGCGTTTTGATCCCATGGTCATCCGGGCGCTGGTCGCGTGCGTGCCGGCCTATACGCCCGGCTCGGTCGTCACGCTCAGCAGTGGCGTGCGCGCTGTGGTCTGCAACTGGCGGCACGACGATCCCTGCCGACCACGCGTGCTGCCAATCGAGAATCTCGAAAATGCGATCGGGGCGGGCACATCAGGGCCCGCCGTCATAGACGAGGACGAGCCCAAGGACATGATCGACCTGTCGGCCACGCCCGATCTGCACATCACCCACGCCGAGGGCTTCGACGTCTCAAAGCACAACTTTCTGCTGCCAAGCAATCAAGACTTCGATCTGCGCAAGGCCGATCGCGAACGCATCAATCGTGCCGAAACCATGGAAGCGAGTTGAATCCGGCCATCAGTTCGCGACCGGTTCCTGCGGGACATCCTCTGCGGCGGGCTCATCGACCGCAGCGGCGATCGTCGAGCCAGACGCGTTGTCCGCATCACCGGGGTCATCCACGCTCTGCTCGGCATCGGTTACACGCTCGCTCGACTCGTCCGTGGCGGCTTCGGTCGTGCGGGTCGGCGTCTGGGCCGGACGATCGGGCACGGGCTGCCCATCGTCGTCGAGCGTGAAGCCCACGGCCTGGAGTCGCCCCTCGTCCCAGGGCTGCTTCTGCACTTCGCCCGGCTCGGGCGCCCGAACGAGGACGTTGTCACCGACCGACAAACCTGCGAGCACTTCGGCCTCGGTCTCGCTACGTCGGCCCAAGCGGATGGGCACGCGCTCGTACCGGTTACCGTTGGGTACGTAAACGTATCGCAGCCTGCCCTCGCTGAACACCGACTGAACGGGAATCGTCAGCGCATCCTCCACCCGGTCCATCACGATCGTTGCCTCGGCTCGCATCGAGGGCTTGAGGTCCTTGGCATACTCGCCAGGCTGGAGCAGAACCCGGACCGTGTATTCGCGCAGGTTGGGGTCGCGCCAGTTTCCGCTCTCGGCCAGCACGCCGATGGATTCGACGGTGCCCGGCAGGATCACCGAGCCCAGCGCCTCCACACGCACCGTGGCGGGCTGGCCGGGCTGGAGACGACCTGCCAGCGACTCGTGCACCCGTACCGACGCCACCATCTCAGAGGTATCGGGCAGCACGATTAGCGTCTCGTTGGGCGAGATCTCCATGCCCGGCTCGGGCGGGTCGTCGTTCCATCGCCCTCGCCGCGTGCTGGAGTTGTAGACAACGAGGCCATCGTTGGGCGCGGTGATCTCGCAGTAGGCCAACTGCTGGCGGTGCTTGGCCAGCCGCTCCTCGCGGAGTTCGAGCTGGCGGCGTGCGTTCTTACGATTCGCTTCCTTGCTGGCCAGCTCGATCGCATTCTGCTTGCGTACACGGTCGACCTTTGCCTCGGCCTCCTCGACGTCGCTGGTACGCTGCTTCTCGTCCCGCGGGCGCTGGTAGTCGCGGTACGTGTTGAGGGCCAGTTGGGCCTGCTTGACCCGAGACTCGGCCTCGAGTAACTGGATCTGTTCCTGTTCGTAGTCGTTCTTGCTCTTGAAGTTCTTCTCGAACAACTCCTTGCTCTGGATGAACTTCTCCTTGAGGCGATCGAAGTTGCGCTGAGCGCTGTCCAAGTCGGCCTGAAGCCGTTCCATTTCCTTTGGATCATCGCCATCGCGCCACTGCTGCAGGGCCAGTTGCGCGAGTTCCAGTTCGAGGTTTGAGGCCCGGAGGTTCGACTCGTTGTCGCTTACTTGAATCCGGTAGGCGTTCTCCGCCGCCTCCAGGTCTGCCCGGGCGGTCTCGACGCGGCTCTCTTCCTCGGTGATCTCCTGCTCGATGGCCTCGCTGTTGAGCGTGAAGAGCACATCACCCTTCGCGACACGCCGGCCCTCTTCCACGATGGTGGTAAGCGTGGCCCGGCTGTCGAGCTTATTTCGGATCTCGACCTGCTGGCGAGCTTCCAACTCGCCGGTGGCGATGGTCTGAATCTCGAAATCTCGGATCGAGGCGGCTACCAAGTCTCGGGCACGCGGCTCGTCCATTCCCTCCATCTGGGTGGCTGCGATCCACACGCCTCCCCCCAGGATGGCGAGCACCACAATCGCTCCCAAGCTCTTGACCAGAACTCCGCCTCGACTCATTTGTGCCCGTCCCATAATCACCTTCTCGCCGGCATTGCCCAGACAAGTTTCGCCGATCCATCGGCTTCACAAGCTTGGGGACACTAGCGTTGAACCACTGAGAGCCCCGATTGGTTCCTTCCTGTCGTCGGAAACCCTGAAAATCGCGAGTCCTTTCCCGAACGACCCGACCGTTCAGACACCCGAGCCCATGCCATTCGAAACGAACACCGTTGGCAAGCCACTGCTACTCGTTGTTGCCGCGCCGAGCGAGGCGGCGGC
>JBITAF010000044.1:0-52446 GCA_044440025.1 Phycisphaerales bacterium JB060
TGGTGCCCGGGGCGATGGATACGGCGGTGCTGGGGGGTGTCGGGCCGTACGTGGTCTCGGTCAACGCGACGACGACCGTCGGCGGTGCCATGCTGCCCAACCCCGAGGCGGTGCTGCTCGTCTCGCCCAGCCGGAATCTGACGGTTGGCGATTCGGCCGGCACGGGCACGATCCTGGTCAACAACGGCATGAGCACGGCCACGTCGACCCTGTTCATCGCCGACGACGCCGTGTTCGATAGCGTCGTCCGGCTCAACGACGGGTCGGGCACCAGCGACGCCGAGATCCGCACGACCAGCGGCGCGTCCGTGCCGCTGATGCTCGGCGAGAACGGGCGCATCACCGGCCAGGGCAGGATCCGCAGCCCGATTGTCGGGGGCACGATCCGGGGCGGCGCGGGTGAACTGGACATCTTCGTCCAGATCACTGACGCGCTCATCGAGGCCGGGCCCGACGCGATCTTCAACACCAACGCGTCGACGGTCATCTCGTCCTCGACCATCCGCGGCCTGTGGCAGATCCAGCCCGGCCAGAGCATCACGCTGGGCACCAACGTCGTGGTCGAAGACGGCATCCTGGTCAACAACGGCATGAGCACGGCCACGTCGACCCTGTTCATCGCCGACGACGCCGTGTTCGACAGCGTCGTCCGGCTCAACGACGGGTCGGGCACCAGCGACGCCGAGATCCGCACGACCAGCGGCGCGTCCGTGCCGCTGATGCTCGGCGAGAACGGGCGCATCACCGGCCAGGGCAGGATCCGCAGCCCGATTGCCGGGGGCGGCACCCTCGCCCCCGGAGTGGGTCCCGACGGTGTGGGCCTGCTCGTCCCGTCGGGCTTCGACCTTTCTGAAAACGCCCGTATTGAAATCGATGCCGCGGGCACCGCGCCAAGCGAGTACGACCGCCTCGACGGCTCGGGTGCCGTCACCCTCGACGGCAGCCTCGACGTCAACTTCGTCGAGGGCTACGTGCCCGATCCCAAGGACCAGTACGAGATCATCAGCGCCACCACCGTCGACGGCTTCTTTCGCCAGACCACCATCGAACCCGTCGGCGACATCGGCCCGGCCCACGTGGTCTACACCGGCGACTCGGTCATCGTCGTCATCTGCGCCGCCGATCGCGACGCCGATGGGGAACTGACCATCTTCGACTTCCTGGCCTTCCAGAACCTCTTCGATTCGGGCGACCTGCGGGCGGATCTGGACCAGGACGGGCAGCTGACCATCTTCGACTTCCTGACCTACCAGAACCGCTTCGACGCCGGCTGCGGCTAAGGGCCGCGGGCGAACCCGGGAGAGGGGCAGCGCAAAAAGTCCTCAGAATCCATCGAGACGGACTCAACCCGCCCCCCAAACCCCCCGATGAACCCTCCAGACCGCCCCTGACGCTCGCCCGGCACGGTGCCGGACGCTCGCCGGGGGCCCAACTGGAGACTCGGCTATGAGCTCATCACGCTATCCCTCGCGAGAGGCCCTCCTCCTGGCATGGTCCCGCCAGCACGCGGACCTGTGGAAGGGTGGCCAGTCGGGGGCGCCAGACACGGGCCTGTCGGCCCAGCAGATCTCGGACTTTGACGATGCCGTCACGGCGGCGGAGGCGGCCTTCAGCACACGGGCCGCGAAGTTGTCGGCCGCGAAAGCGGCTACAACGGCGAAGAACGAGGCCTTCGAGACCATGATCGACCGATTGGGCAGCTGCCTTTCGACAATCGACTCGGTCGTCAAGGACACCAAGGACCCCAGCTACTACGTCCGGGCCGAGATCGACCCGCCCAAGGACCCCAGCGAGCGGCCCGCCCCGCCCAAGCCCAGCGAGGTCGAGCTCACCGCCATCACCGGCGGGTCGATGGAGATCGCCTTCAAGGTCAACGCCGCCGGGGCGGTCTTCGAGATCCAGCGCTCCAGCACGCCCATCGGCGGCCAGCCGGGCGAGTGGGCCACCATCGCCATCACCGGCGAGAAGGTCTTCACCGACCCGGGCCTGGCCGTGGGCCTGCAGGGCGTGCAGTACCGCGTGCGGGCGGTGCTGCCCAACAACAACGCCAGCCCCTGGAGCAGCCCGGCGACCTTCGCCTTCGGCGCCCAGGGAAGCCAGGGCGGCCCGGCGACGCGCGAGCGGGCGGGGTGAAGTTTCGCTTGGTCGGGCAGAGCCCGACTCGGCGCGAGTGGTAGCTCTCGTAGGCCTTGTAGCTTGAAGGTTCTGAAGGGGAGGAAGGCCGGAGGCCGCCTCCCGCTTCGCACGCGCGGCGGGTTTCACGCTCGCACCCTGCACCACGCGTCGGGCGAAGCCCGCGCCCGGCCCCGCCGGCGAGGCGACAAGACGAACCCCCGCCGGCGAGGCGACAAGACGAACCCCCGCCGGCGAGGCGACAAGATTACCGTCTTCCCCGCTTCGGATCGAACGCCTCGCGCAGCCCCTCGCCCACGAAGTTGAGCGCCAGCAGCGTCGCGCCCAGCAGCAGGCACGGGAAGAGGATCAGCCACCACAGGCTCTCGTAGGGGTTCAGCTCGTTCAGCCCGTCGGCCGCCAGGTTGCCCCAGCTGGGAAGCGGGGGCTTGACGCCGATGCCCAGGAAGCTCAGGAAGGATTCCTGGAGGATCGCCAGCGGCACCGTCAATGTTGCGTACACGATGATCGGCCCCAGCAGGTTGGGCAGCAGGTGCACGAAGAAGATCCGCCGCGTGGGCGCCCCGGCCGAGCGGGCCGCCTCGATGTAGGGCATGCTCTTGAGGCTCAGCACCTGCCCGCGGATCACGCGGGCCATCGTCAGCCAGCTCACCCCGCCGATCGCCACCAGCAGCACGACCAGGTCCAGGAACAGCATCGTCGAGTCGGCCAGCTTCCTGGGCGGGCGGGCGCTCAGCGCCATCGCGTCCAGCACGGCGCCGTTCGAGAGCACGGGCGCGCCCTCGGGGTTGGCTTCGTCCTGAGCCGCCCCCGCGTCGGCCGCGGCCTGGGTCACGCCGGCGATAGCGTCCTGCAGGCCGAGCCGATCCGCCAGTTGGTCCAGCGGCGAGCCGGCCTCGAACGGCTCGGCCCGCCAGGTCGTGATGTCGCGTTCGCTCGCGCCCTCGCCCAGGACCTCGAGCTCGTGGGCATCGGTCCAGGCCATGCGCGCCTTCTGCTGGTTGACGTACTCGTCGATCGCCGCGTCGCTGGCGACCGCCAGCAGCACGACCAGCAGGATGTAGGGCAGGCCGAAGAGCACGTCGACCACGCGCATCATGGCCGCGTCGGTCTTGCCGCCGGCATAGCCCGAGATGGCGCCGTACAGGGTGCCGATGAAGACGCTGATGAGGGCGGCGCTCAGGCCGATCCCAAGCGAGATCCCCCCGCCGGTCATCACGCGGTAGAGCAGGCTGCGGCCCAGCACGTCGGTGCCCATGACCATCGCCACGCGGTTGCCGTCGTACACCCAGTGCTCGGCCATGGCGTCGGCCAGTTCGCCCTCGGTCGCCTGCCGGGCCTCGCGCTCGCTCACGCCGAACTCGCTGGCGATCTCGTCGACCGCCTCGGCCGGCACCAGCGCATTGAGCTTGAGCGCACTCTCCTGGCCCACGGCCCACCACGGCGGCAGGCGTCCATACTCGGCGCTGCCCGCGTTGTACCGCGCCACGCTCGAGCCCTCGCTCACGCCGGGGTAACTCGGTGACGCCGGGTTGAGTGTCCAGAACAGGCCCATCAGGCACACCAGCAGCATGACCGCCAGGAACGCCATGCCCAGCATGCCCGCCCACGAGCGCGTCAGCGGGTTGTCACGTTCCACCGGGGGTGCGGCCATCGCGGGCACCGACTTCGCATCGGCGTGCACCGGCGCGTTGGCCGCCTCGGTGATCTCGCCGGGCAGGTTCGGCGGGATCGCCTGGCCCCTCTCGGGAAGGGGCCCCGGGGGCGGGTCGAGATTCGGTCGGTCATCGCCGGGTGTGTCGCGCATGGGCCGCTTCCCCCCTTCCCCCAGAAATGGGTCGGGCCTCAGCTTTCGGCCTTGGGCGTGAAGCTGGCGCCATCGAGCACGGCGAAGGTCACCATGTCGCCCACCTTGAAGTCCTGGGCGTGCTGGCGGTCGTCGGTCAGCGTGCAGTGGAACGGCACGCCCGCGTCGACGATGATCGTGTCCGAGCCGTGCCCCACGATCCGCCCCTGCACCCGCCGAGGCCGGCCGATGACCGGCTCGACGTACATGCCCCCGCTGGGCACCGGATCGATCCGTCTGGCCCGGGCCTGGATCGTGCCGAAGACCTTGTCGCCCGGCTCAGCCTTCACTGGCGACGTCGGCAGCAGGTGCAGGTCGTAGCTGGTGTTGGCAAAGCCCAGGCGGACGTGTGCGGGCCTGGTGGCCGTGGCGGGGATGGCCTCTCGGAACGTCGCCCGGGCCAGGCCGGGGGCGATCTTGGTGGTCGGGGCGGGGTGGATCATGGGCCAGTCTACGCCGCCTGCACCGCCATCAGGGCCCGCGACAGCACCTCGCCCACCCGCCGCCGGGCGTTCACGCCCACGATCAGCCCCTGGCGGACCTCGACCTCCACACCCGCGTACACCTCGCCGGGGAACTTCCCGCGCAGCCACGTCGTCAGCCCGTCGTCGGTGCCCTTGTATGGCTCGTTGAATGGCAGCCGCCACGCGGGCTCGAGCATCGCCAACTCCATGTTCCACGACCGGCAGACTTCCGTCTCGCCCTGGCGCGATGGATCGAAGAGCAGCGAGACTTCCAGCTCCCGCACGCGGCCGTCGAGCTCGTCGGTGCACGAATGCACACCCACGTGCAGCACGCGGCGGCCGGCGGCAATGGCGTCGCCCACCAGCCGCTCCACGCTCCTGCGGTGGCGGTCGTAGTACTCGCGTCTGATCGCAGCCTTCGCCGCATCATCCAGCCCTTGGGTGTAGCGGCTGAAGATCTGCCCCGAGTCGGGCGAGCGGTTGGGCTCCACCAGCAGCCGTGTGAACGTGCACGCCACCAGCGGATAGCTCGTCAGGCACGCCATCCGCTGGGCCACGCCCAGGGCGCCGATGTCCCACCCCCGATGGCTGGCCAGCACCTCGTCGGCGCCCTTGAACAGGCTCGCGTACGCCGGGGGAATCTCATTGCCCCCGTGCTCGCACGAGAGGACCACCGCATCGGGCCGCCAGGCCACTTCGTCACGCACGGAAGAGCGTCCCATCGCGCAGGCAATCGGCCAGCTCGGCGTACACCTCGCGCAGCTCGGCACGGGTGGGGTACCGCTTGATGGCCCTGCCGATGCGGGTCGACAGCGTGCCGGCCTCCAGCAGCTTGTTCATCACGGCCGTGTCATCGTGGCCCCGGGGCATCACCTGCTCGGCCAGCCGCTGCCACAGGTCCTTCGCCCACACGAGCGATGCGCCCACGCCGTGGGCGTCCAGCAGCGCGCGCTCGCGGATGCGCGTCCGCTCGGCCGTGCGGATGGTCTCGAGGAACACGTCGTGCAGCGGCTCGACGCCCACCTTCTTCTGCTGCTCGTAGGGCATCCACCGCTCCTCGACGTGCGCGCGCACCAGCTCGCTCACCAATCGCACCACCGCCATATCAGCCGCCGGACACTCCTGAATATCCAGCAGCCGAAGCTCGATGGCCCCGCGGTCGAACCGTGCCATCGCGCCGCGGGCGTTGGCGAACTCGTGCCGCAGCACGCCCGCGGGGTCCAGCGGCGCGAGCTGCTCGTACAGCTTGCCCAGGATCTCCCGCTCGTACCCCTCGCGCGTGTACACCGGCTCGGGCACCACCTTGGCGGCCATCAGCGGCACGCGCCGGGAGTTATTCCGATAGAACTCCAGCCGCTGGTCGGACACCGGGCTCCAGCGTCCCTCGATAATGGGCGAGCTCGCCGCGATCGCCGGCACCAGCGGCAGCACCAGCCGCAGCGCCGCGTGCAGGCGGCCGAACTCCTCGTCGTTGCCAAACGGCAGGTTCAGGTGCGTGCTCTGCAGGTTACTCCAGCCGTGGCCCTGGCAGTTGAAGATCGCGTCGTAGGCCCGGTACACCTCGGTGTACTCGTGCGGCCACAGCTTCGTGTCGGTCAGCGGGTTCATCCACGGGTGCGCGCCCGTGGGCAGCAGCCGGCAGCCCATCGCGGCCAGCTTCTCATTGGCCAGCCCCACGTGCCGCTGGAAGTGCGGCGCCAGCCCATCGAGCGACGCCGCGGGCTTCTGGGTCTTGAGCTCCAGCACGTGCAGCACCAGCTCGTTCGACCAGCTCACCGGTCCATCGGGCCCATCGGGCTCGGCCTCGCCCACGCTCTGGTCGCCATCGTTCATGGCGGCGAACAGATCGTCGGCCACCGGCCGCACGTCGAGCGTCTGCGCGTCGACGATCATGTATTCCAGCTCGACGCCGTACGCGCCGAACAGGCCGATGGGGTTGGTCCAACTCGTCGCCACGCCGCTCATCGCGCCTCGAGCTCCCAGAAGAAGTGCTCCATGATCCGGCGGTACAGCTCCATGCCCAGCACCTGATCCTCCACGCCCGAATCGATGTTCGGGTTGTCGTTCACCTCGATGACGATGGGCTTGCCGTTCACTTCCTTCAGGTCCACGCCGTACAGCCCGTTCCCCATCAGCCCGGCCGCCTTGACAGCCAGCTTCACAACGTCATTGGGCGCGTCCTCGACCGGCATCGTCTGCCAATCGCCGTACTTGGCCTTACTCGCACCACCGGCCTCGTGCTTGACGATCTGCCAGTGTCCTGGCGCCATGCCATACCGGCATGCGAACAACGGCCGCCCCGCCAGCACGCCGATGCGCCAGTCGAAATCCGTTGGCAGATACTCTTGCGCCACGATCAGGTCCGTGTGCTCGAACTGCGCGTCCAGCACGGCCTCGAGCCCATCCTCGCTGTCCACCCGAGACACGCCCGCCGAGAACGAGCTGTCCGGCTGCTTCAGCACACACGGGAAGCCCAGCGACCGCAGCCCCTCCACCGCGTTGTCCCGCGCTAGAACCAGCGTCCGCGGCGCCGCAATCTTGTGCCGCCCAAGCGTCTCGGCCAGGAACACCTTGTTCGTACACCGCACGATCGACTGCGGATCGTCGATGACCACCATGCCCTCGGCCGCTGCCCGCCGGCTCATGCGATACGTGTAGTGGTCCACGTACGTCGTGTCGCGGATGAACAATGCGTCGTACTCGGCGATCCGCCCGGCCGCCGACTTGTCGATCAGGTCGCAGCGAATGCCCATCTTCTCGCCCGCCTCAACGAACCGCGCCAGTGCCTTCTTGTCGCTGGGCGGCATCGGGTCGTCGGGGTTGTGCAATATCGCCAGGTCGAACCGCGAGGGCGGAGACTCCTTGGCCTTCCGCGGCGCCCGCCGCAGATATCGCTCGGCCTGCTGCACCACGAACGCGCGATGGCTCTCGGGAACCTCGGCCAGGCCGATCACCCGCACCGACGCAAGCCGCCAGTGTCCATTATGCTCGAAGCGCGCCCGCAGCAGCGGTGCGGGAAACGCGTTGAACAGCGCGAGCGCCAGCTTGTCATGACCCTCGGCCGTGTTATGCCCGAAGTACACGCTCAGCTCGAACGCCTCGCTCTTGATCCGCCGCAGGCTCTGCTGGATGAGTTCGTCCAGGTCATCGCCCGCCAGCCGAACCACCGCGGCTAGTCGGATGTCCTGGATCGCCGCCACCGAGGGCAGGCAGCGATGCCCCCGTGCCTCGGCCAGCAGCGACACGTAATACCCCGAAGCCTGGTACCGCAGGCTCCGACACAGGTTGAACACCTTCCGTCCACGGCCGTACGCCAGGTGCGGGTCGGTCAGGTACTGATACGCAGAAACCGTCTCGGCTCCCGGGACGTCCATGGAAAAGCGTTTTGGCGTGTCGACGATCAAGAGGGGTTTCATGACGCCCGATCACCTTGCCGCGAGCCACGCGACTTCGGTTCGATCACCAGCATGTTCGCGTCGTATGTCAAAACGCCCAGCATGATCGCCGGCACCAGCCGCGCCAGCGGGACGTCATAGCCCTGCACCTCGAAGCCGGGATTGTCCGCCAGCGGGTCGGCCACACGCACCATGCGGGCGGCCTCGTCGTAGCCGTGCAGCACCACGAAGTGCCCCGTGGGCTCGCCGCGCACATCGTCGTAGTCGTCGTTGGGTCCGAACTCGCGTGCGCACTTGTACAGATACGTCGCGCTCAGCCCGGTCAGCACGGGCCGGCCCGAACTGATCAAGCCCGAGACCATCTCACTGGTCAGATCGCGAAAGTGGATCGTCCCCCCAAGCCGCAGGAACTCCTGATAACTCTCGGTTGCCACCGGAAAGCGAAGATCCTCGTAGCTCTTGGCAGCCTCCTGGGCCGCCAGCTTCTCACCAAGCAGCCGAGGGTCGGCCTCGCCATGCTCGTCGAACCACGTCGGGTCGAACATTTGAAGATTGAACGTGAACAGCGACGCCGCGTATCCCTGAGAGAGCGCGTGCACGCCCAGCATAACCGCCAGCGTTCCACGCCCGGCGCCGGCCTTGTTCAGCGAACGCACCGACTCGATCACCGAGGCCAGCGCCCGCTGGTCGCCCCAGTACCGGTACACCGCGTGCAGACACGTCGGCCCGCACGTCTCGTCGTCGGGCTGCGGAAGGATGTCGATGTTCAGCAGCCGCGACCGCATCGGCGTGCCAGGTTCGGACTGTTCCACGGCTGGGCAAATCCCCAAACCACTGGCCGGGCTTCGGGGCGGCTGACGCGTTCTGCGTCGTCGCGCCCGGCGTGGTACCGATAGTGTATATCGTCTCGGGCCCCCGCGCTATTTCCAACTTCTCGTGGAACCCATGCCAGAATCAACCCCCCCAGAACCAACCCAAGCCGCTCGCTCCGCACCGCCTGCCGAGATCGCCGGCTGGGCCTGGACCATGCTGGCCTTCGACATCGGCTTCCAGGTCGACCTGGACAAGGCCGAGCCCTGGGTGCAGGAGGCCACCCGACGCCGGGTGGTCCGTGCCCGCCGCCCCGCCCCGGTCTGGTTCGACTACAGCCCGCCCCCGCTCATGCTCGTGCTCTCGGCCGAGAAACTCCCCATCGGCGACCCCGCGGCCGGCGTCACCACCGACGCCAGCGTCGAGCTGCTGCTCTACGACTTCGGCGCCGCCCTGCTGACCTACAAGACGCCCCTGCCGGCCACACTCGACGCCCTGCCCGCCCTCGCCTGCGCCCTGCACGACAACGCCCACCTCGTGGCCGACGCCAGGGCCCACCTCCAACGCATCATGGAGGCCATCGGCTCGGCCGTCGAACGCCCAAACCTCCACGAGGCCGTCGAGGACTACACCGTTTTCTCCATCGAAAAATGGTCCGGCGATGCCAGCCCCGAACAACTCGCCACCGACCATCAGGCCACACTGGCCATGGCCATCGAGGCCGAGACCGAGCCCGTCTCCCGCCAGCAGGCCGAGCGCACCCTCTCGGGCCGCATCGCCTACACCGACCACGACCTGGCAATCATCGACTGGAACGCCGCGGTGCTCTTCGACCGCCAGCCGCAGGACGTCATCGCCGTGCTCCAGCACGCCAACGTCGAACTCCTTGAGCTCCGCGTGCTCGACCAGGAGCTGGACGCCATCCTCGACCACGCCGACGAGACGCTCAACGCCATCGTCGGGCGGCGCATCTGGCCCGGCTTCGCCACCGGCCGCATCCTCGGCCGCGTCGCCGCCGCCCACACCGACGCCGCCGTCATGTTCGAAGGCGTCAACAACGCCATCAAGTTACTCGGCAACCAGTACCTGGCCCGTCTCTACCGCGTGGCCGCCGGGCGGCTCGACCTGCCCGCCTGGCACGCCAGCGTCCATCGGAAGCTCGAGGCCACCGACAACCTCTACGACAAGATGGAGGGCGTTGCCGGCACTCGCAGGCTCGAGACCCTCGAGTGGGTCATTATCCTGCTCATCCTCGTCTCGATTATCCTGCCCTTTACGCCCATCAATCCATACTGAATCGTCGGGGCCACGTTCAGTTTGAGCCCGGCAGCCGCATCGGCGGCGGTGGGGGGTATGGAGCGGGCGGGAGATGCTGGGCGGCCTGGGCCTGCGCAGGCACGGGCACCGGCCGAGAGAACCACCACCAGGAGAACGACGCCCCGAGCAGCACAGTGACGCCGATCGCAAGCATCCGCCACCGAGGTTGCCACTGCAACCGCTCGAATCGCCCTGTTCGTGTTGGCGTGCTGCGATGCCCGCACTCGGGGCACAGGAACCGGTCGTCCGCGACGCTCAGCCCGTCGAGCGAGTACCGGCACTTCGGGCACACGCGCCGCCGAGCCCCGATCGCGTGCCGCGCCAGCCGATCGAACACGGCGAACACGATCACCGCGATCGCCACGAACACCAGCCCCCGCGCCAGCCCAGCATGGACCGATGGCGCCTCCAGAATCCGCTCAAGCATGTTCCCCATCATGCGACCCCCGACCCCAGCGTGCTACTCGCACCCCATGTCAAACGCGTTCTGGAACGCCAGGAAGTCGAACAGTGTCAGCTCCCCGTCGCCGTCAAAGTCAGCGATTGGGTCGCCCATGTCGAAGGCGTTCTGGAACGCCAGGAAGTCGAAAAGTGTCAGGCTGCCATCGCCGTCGATGTCCGCCCGACAGACGCTCTCGATCCGACCGATCACCGCCGCCCCCTCGGTGAACTCCAAGGAGCCCACGAGAAAGCTGGGCGACAGCACCACGTCGGTAATGTTGAAGAACGCCACGTCGTCGGCCCCGATGCCCGCGTCGAACGTCGCAGAGAACCGGACCGTGATGCCCACAAGCTCCTGCTCGCCCTCGAACATCTGCCCCAGCACCTGGAAGGGGTGCGTGCCATCGGGGTTGTCCACCTCGCCCATCAGGAAGTCAGACGAACCGGGCGAGAGTTGCTCGAGCGCATCGGCCAGCGGCGTGGGATTGGGAAACAGCGTCCCCAGCACGACCCCGCTGCCCTGCACCATGCCCGAGATCTCGTAGTGGTACCGCGTGGCGGGCGAGATCGTGTCCGGGGCACTGTCTCGCGACACGTCCTGCCCGTCCTTCAACTCGACCCCCGCCAAGTCGATCGACACCGACTCCTGGGCCAGGGCCGGAGCCCCAATCGCAATCCCTATCACCGCCGCCATGCAAGCCCGCGTGTCCATCTCGTCCCTCCTTATATGTAGGTGTATCCCAAAGACTACCCCAAACCCGCCCATCCGCCAACGCTACTTCCACCAAACCGTCACCATACCCTCGCCCTGTGCTTACCGCCCTCATCCTCGCCATAGCCGCATATCTCGTTGGGGCGATCCCCTTTGGCTATCTCATCGCCCGCGCGAAGGGTGTGGATATCTTCAAGGAAGGCTCGGGCAACATCGGCGCCACCAACGTCAAGCGGGTTCTCGGACGCGGGCCGGGCAATCTCTGCTTCGCACTGGACGTCCTCAAGGGCCTGCTGCCCACCCTCGCCGCCGGCCTCATCCTCGGCACGCTGGGCGACCTCGACGCCCCGCCCGCCGGCGTCTGGCTCTGGCTGCTTACCCCCGTCGCCACCGTGCTGGGCCACATGTTCTCGCCCTACCTGGGCTTCCGCGGCGGCAAGGGCGTGGCCACCGGCCTGGGGGCGCTGTTGGGCGTTTTTTGGGTACTTTCCGCCGCCGTGGTGGGTGGTCTGGTGGTCTGGCTCATCGTGCTGAAAGTCTCCCGCTACGTCGGCATGGCTTCGGTCTGCGCCGCCGTCAGCGTGCCCGTGTGGGCCGTAGTACTTCCGATAATCATCGATGGCCAACTCCGTCCCTCGGTCTACCCCATGCTCGCCATCGCCGGCCTGCTCGCCCTGCTCGTCGTGGCCCGGCACTGGGGCAACCTCCGCCGCATCTTCGCTGGTGTCGAGCCCAAGATCCGCAGCAAGGCCGAGCGGGCCGAGCTTCGCGGCCGATAAGACCGCTCCAGCAGGCTCTGGCGCCGGTGGTGCGGTTTGGGAGGCCGCATCCTCGCTCTTGGAAGCCTATCGGCGGCGGTATGCGCAAACACCATGCCTCGCTAAGCCGATGCCATAGCGATGCTTACGTTAACCGACACCCAGAACTCCGACGGCCCTTCTCCGACCGCGAAGCGCCAGAAGGCGCCCCCAGCCCCGGCTACGCCCCTCAGGCTTTCCGTGGGTAAGGGTGGCGATGCGATCGCGCAGGTCAACGATGCCCTGGAGCAGACCCAGCGGCGACTGAACAACCTCCGCGACCTCATCGACCGCTTCGACCTAGACGGCGACGACGACGGCCCCCGCGCCGCCTGATCGTTCGGGCCAATCCGGACTTGCCCCATCGGGCCCGTGCGCTGCCGCTCGCAGCGCGTGGGCCCGATGTTGATTTCAGCAGGCCAGAGCACCACGACAAACTGTGTGCCACCACAAGGGCGGCTTCATAATGGCTGCACGCTACACTAGCGATGGGTGCTGGTGGCTTCGCTTTATCAGTGCGCCCCGTTCGAGAGCCGAACACGCCCGCTGTGGTTGTAGACCAGCTGAGGTTTGGAATATGCAGAACAACTTCGGTCTGAAGGACCTGATCATCATCGCGCTCATCCTCGGGCTGTTCGTCAGCGTCTGGGTGGCGATCTACCAGGACGACCGCCGCTGGGACGAAACCCAGGTGGCCAACCAGCGGCTCGAAGCCCTCGAGCAGCAGATCGTCCGCCTCGAAGACAGCATCTCCCGCCGGCCGGTAGTCATCGCTCCCCAAGGCGACGGCACCCCGACTGCGCCCAGCAAGCCAACCCCGAGTACAGGCGGCCCAGTGACCACCATGGCCGCCGCCAGCGGCTTCGACTGGGCCCGCGACGGCACCGATGTCACCGTCAGCGCGCCCTGGACCTTCAGCAGTGACCCCACCGACGACCCCGGCTTCCAGACTGGCGGCGAGTTCCACGAGATCTACGAGGGCCAGCCGCCCAAGCTCACGCCCTACACCTATGCCGACGTCTACGGCCGCCGCGTGGTCGACATGGTCTGCGAGAGCCTGGGCTGGTACGACCCCGAAACCCTGAAGATGCGGGGCCTGCTGGCCGAGTCGTGGCAGTACCCCGCCGATGGCACCTGGCTGCGCGTCAAGATCCGTGATGAGGCCCGGTACAGCGACGGCGCGCCCGTGCTGGCCGAGGACGTCCGCTGGACGTACGAAGACCTGCTGTTCAACATGCAGATCGAGGCCGAGCGTTTCCGCAGCGTGTATAACGCCATCGACACCATCGAGGTCATCGGCGACCCGGCCACCAGCCGCGTGGTCGAGTTTACCTTCAAGAGCCCGCGTTTCGACAACCTCAACCAGGCGATGGGCTTCAAGGTGCTGCCCAAGCACATCTACCAGCCCTGGATCGAATCGCCAACCCGCTACAACCAGAGCACCTCGCTTACGGTCGGCTCGGGCCCGTTCCGCTTCCCCACGGTCGACCCGGACAACCCCTGGACGCCCGGCACGCCCATCGTGCTGGTACGCAACGAGCAGTACTGGGGCCCGCGTCCACCGCTGGATGGCTATCGCATCACGGTCATCAAGGAATACGCCACCAAGCTCATCGCCTTCAACAACGGCCAGGGCGACATGATCCGCCCCAACTCCGAGCAGTTCGTCGACCAGCGGGGTGACTCCAAGTTTCTCGAGGAAAGCGAGGCCCGCAAGTGGTTCAACATGCGGGGTGGTTACTCGTTCATCGCCTGGCAGTGCGGCCCACGCAACGGCGACAAGCTCACGCCCTTCCACGACAAGCGCGTGAGACAGGCCATGACCATGCTCATCAACCGCGATCGCATTCGTCGCGACATCTCCAAGAACCTACCCAACCCGGCCACCGGCCCGTTCCTGAGTTCCACGCCGCAGTCCAACCCCGACATCGAGCCCTGGCCCTATGACCCCGACCGCGCTGTTGCCCTGCTGGCCGAGGCCGGCTGGCAAGACCGCGACGGCGACGGCATGCTCGAGGACGAGGACGGCAACCCCTTCACCTTCGAGTTCACCTATTCCAAAGGTAACGAGGGCACGGCCAACATGGCCGCTTTCATGAAGGCCGAGTTCGCCCGCGTGGGCATCGACATGCAGGAGCGGCTCATCGACTGGTCGGTTCTCGTGGACATCCTCAACCGTCGCGACTTCGACGCCATCACCTTCGCGTGGTCGGCCTCAGCGCCCGAGAGCGACCCGTACCAGATCTGGCACTCGGACAACATCGACAATCAGGGTGATAACTTCATCCAATGGGCCAGCGACGACGCCGACCGCTTGATCGATCAAGGACGCAAGACCCTCGACTTTGATGAACGCATGAAGGTGTGGCACCAGTTGCACTCGGTCTATCACGAGGAGCAGCCCTACACGTTCATGAACGAATCACCCTGGCTGCGTTTCGTCAAGAAAAAGGCCGGCAATGTCACCGAGTACGCCTCGGGCCTGGAGTACCACGAGTTCTGGATGGGTCAGGGCAGTCAGCCCATGCAGAACTAGGTTCGTCCTCGCGTCAACTCCAAGGCCCGACCTCCCGGTTCCAGAGCATTCCCGCACATGACCACGTACATCATCCGACGCCTGCTGCTCATGGTGCCGACATTGATCGGCATGACGCTGCTGATCTTTATGCTGGTGGCCATGAGCCCCGGCGGCGTCGGCGCAGCGCTCCAGGTCTCAGGCGGCGGGCAGATGGACTCTGGCAGTGTCGCCCAGCAACGCGCCTATCTCGAAGACCGCTACGGCCTCGACGCCCCGGTGATGATGCAGTACGTCCGATGGTTGGGCCGCGTCAGCCCCGTGAAGTTCGGCGCCCGAGACCAGTTCACGCCCGGTGGCGAGCGATTCAGCGAGCCCAGAGACATCGATGATCCGCCGCTCTGGGAGTGGTTTGTCGACGAGTTGCCCCAGCCCGAGCCGGTCGAGCCGCTGGTCGTGCCCGCCGAGACTGAGGCTCAGGCCCAGATCTACCGCCGTGCAGCTGGCGACTACGCCCAGACCCGCGCCGGCTTCCTTGGCGCTCGCACTCGGTTCGAGGTCGCGATGGGCGACATCGCCAAGACGCTCGATCGTGCCGACGCCGTCAGGGATCGCGGGCAGATCAAGCCCGAGCCCGCCGAGCGCATGGGCAAGGCCGCCTTCGCGAACGCCGACGAGCAGCTCTGGCAACTCGCCAAGACTCGTGCCGCCGAGATGGTGACCGAGTACGAGCGTTTGCTCAATGCCACCGCGCGCTCGCAAGCGGTCTTCGACGCCAAGATGTTCCGCCAGGCGGGCGTGCCGATCATCCCCGGCACGGTCTCGCTGGCCGCGCCCGATCTTGGCATGAGCTTCGCGCGGTCACGCCCAGTGTCGTCGCTCATCGCCGAGGCTCTGCCTGTCACGCTGCTGCTGAATCTGCTGGCTGTCCCGATCATCTACTTCGTGGCGATCCCCTCGGGCATCGTCGCCGCCAGCCGGCAGGGCTCGCTTCTGGATGTGGGTTTGGGGGCGTTTTATGTCGCGCTGTGGTCTATTCCCGTGGTATGGGCGGGGGTGCTGGCCGTGGGCTTCCTGGCCAGCAACGACTACCTGGGCGCGTTCCCCGTCACCGGCCTGCACGCGGCCGACGCAGAGAAGATGGCCATGCTCCCGCAGACCGTCAACGGCCAGTGGCAGCGCGGGTACATCCTCGACACGCTGTGGCACCTGGTGCTGCCAGTGGCGTGCCTGGTATACACGGGCTTTGCCATCCTCAGCAAGCAGACCCGCGCCGCGATGCTCGAGAACTTCAACGCTGACTACGTCCGCACGGCCAAGGCCAAGGGCGTGTCGCGCAAGGACGTGGTCTTCCGCCACGTGTTCCGCAATAGCCTGCTGCCGATCATCACGATGTTCGTGTCGATCTTCCCGGCCATGCTGGGGGGCTCGGTGGTCATCGAGGCCATCTTCAGCGTGCCGGGCATGGGCAGCCTGATCGTCGACGCGATCAACCTGCGCGACCGTGAGTTGCTGCTGGCCAACGCCTTGATCGTCGGGCTGGTCAACATGCTCGCCCTGCTGCTGGCCGACGTCCTCTACGCCCTGGCCGACCCACGGATCTCCTACGACTGATGAAGAACAAACCGACCACATCGAGCGACGTTGGAGGCGTGCCCGGCCCAATGGACGACCCGGGCAAGGAGATGCGATCGCCCGACGAGATCGCGTCGGCCGAGGAACTTACCGCCGTCACCGGCGTGCACCTGATGCAGGGCATCGGGCACCGTCCGGCCGAGGGCTTCTGGACCGAGGCCTGGAAGCAGGTGTTCAAGCGACCTGGTGCGGTGCTGGGCATCTTCTGGGTTGGCATGGTCGCCTTCTTCGCGGTGTTCGCGCCGCTGGTAGCCAACGGGCACCCCATCCTGTTGGTCGCCGAGCCAGACGCCAATCCGCTCGGCAAACTGCTCGGCGGTCTGGGCGGCGCGATCGGCTCGTTCGAGGGCGCGCTGCTCATCCTGTCAACGGTCGCCTGGTCGGCGGCGTGGATCTTTGCGCCCCAGCGCCTGCACCCCGCGGTGCGGGCGGGCCTGGCGTTGGCGCCCACAGTGGTGTTCGCGCTGGCCATTTACGCCCAGTTTTATGCGGGGCAGACGGTTCCCGAAGAAGAGGGCGCGGCCTTCAACAGCTTCGCCCACTTCCTGCTCGGCAAGCCCGAAAACGGCGTGCAAACAAGCCACGGCTTCCAGGTTATCTTCAACCTCGCGGCCGCCATTGGGCTTGTCTGGGCCGCCAGCACATTCGAACTCTCCCGCAAGCTGCGCATCCTGACCACGCCGCTCATCTGGCTCATCGCCATCGGCTCGCTCACTGGCATCGCCGCTCGTGTTGGTGGCGATGCCCCGGTCGTTTCGCCCATGCTGCGTTTCCTGACGGTCGTCGATCTGGCGCTCATCATTGGGGCGGTGGGATCGATGCTGCTGCTGATTCCCAAGTGGAAGGGCGTGCAGGGCACCCGCGGCTCGCGGGCCAAGGTGCTGCTCACCGTCTCGCTCCAGGCGGGGCTGACATTGCTGGTGCATTCGATGGTGAGCAGCGCCGCCTCCGAGCGTGATGCCGCCCCGTGGCTGCGGGCGTTCGAGCTCAAGCCCTACTTCGAGTTCTTCGCTTCGATCGGCATCGCATCGGTTGTTGCCGTGGTGTTCCTCGTGGCTCACCCGCTGAACAAGTTCACCCATCGCGCCGGTGTGACGGCGCTCGTTGGCGTGGTGATGTTCGCCCTCATGGCCACGCGATGGTCGACGCCGCTTCCCGACTTCCGCTACGTCTCGCAAGAGGCCCGCGGCCAGATCAGCGCGATGTACACCATCATTCCGTGGTCGCCTCAGCAGGGCGGCACCGCCGTCGACCTGCTCGATCCTGGCAGCAACGTGTACTCGCAGGTGCTCAAGGGCCTGGAGGACGTCGACCTGAGCGACCGCTCTCGCGAGACGGATACGCCCGTGGTCGAGATGCCCCTGGACGCCGAGGTACTCGCCGCCATCCGCGCCAATCTGCGCTTCGCCATCGATTCGCTGCCCAGCAGCCCGCAAGAGGCCTTCGCCGCGATCGAGGAAGCCGCCGCCGCAAACCCCGAACTGACCGTGGCCGACGCCATGGAGTTGCTCGAGAGCCGCCCCGGCCCGGCCTACATGCTTGGCACCGACTCCAAGGGCCAGGACCTGCTCAGCCAGCTCCTGCACGCCTGCCGCCTGTCGATCTCGATTGGCTTGGTCAGCACCGCCATCGCCGTGGTCATCGGCGTGACGATCGGCGCGCTCATGGGCTACTTCGGCGGCTGGGTCGACATGCTGCTCTACCGCGTGGTGGAGATCTTCATGGCCATCCCGCTGCTGTTCCTGCTGATCGTCGCGGCGGCCGTCCTGCCACGCAATACCTACGTCATGATGGCCATCATCGGGTGCGTGACGTGGACGGGCAGCGCCCGGTTCATCCGTGCCGAGTTCTACAAGCTTCGCGGGCAGGACTTCGTGCAGTCGGCCCGTTCGGTCGGCCTGCCGTTGCGTAGCGTGTTGTTCAAGCACATGCTACCCAACGGCGTGACGCCCGTGCTGGTCGACGCGTCGTTCGCGATCGCGGCGGCGATCCTGGCCGAGGCCGTGCTGAGCTACTTGGGGCTGGGCCCGGCCGGCCAGGCGAGCTGGGGCCAGTTGCTCAGCGATGCGAACAACCAGGTGGGCAAGTTCCTGTGGTGGCTGGCGATCTTCCCGGGCTTTGCCATCTTCCTGACCGTGCTGAGCTACAACCTCATCGGCGAGGCGCTCCGCGATGCCATCGATCCCAAGCTCAAGAAGGCCCGCGTGTGACCATGGCACCCGTGCTCCACCCCGCGCAGACGACCGAGGGAGTCCAGATTTGACCGACGCGACCACGACCAAAGGCACCAAAGCAGGCGACGTTGACCCCAACGCCAGGCCGCTGGTCCAGGTGCGGGACCTGGCGGTCTCGTTCGACAACGGCAACGGCCCGCGCATCCAGGCCGTCGACGGCGTCCGCATGACCATCTACCCGCGCCAGACCCTGGCCGTCGTGGGCGAGAGCGGCTGCGGCAAGAGCGTTACGGCGATGAGCTCGATGCAACTCGTGCCCCGCCCGCCCGGCCGGTTCGACCGCGGGCAGATCAACTTCCGCACCACCGACGGCAACACCATCGACCTTCTCCGCCTGAGCGAGAAGGAGATGCGCGAGATCCGTGGTAATGACATCGCCATGATCTTCCAGGAGCCCATGACCAGCCTGAACCCGGTGTACACCGTGGGCGATCAGATCATGGAGGCCATCCTGCTGCACCAGAACGTCAGCGGCAGCGAGGCCCGCGACATCGCCCTTGAGGCCATGCGCTCCGTCGGTATCCCTGACGTCGAGAAGCGCATCAAGGCATACCCCCACCAGTTCAGCGGCGGCATGCGCCAACGCGTGATGATCGCCATGGCCTTGGCCTGCCGCCCGCGCCTGTTGCTGGCCGACGAGCCCACGACCGCGCTCGACGTCACGATCCAGGCCCAGATCCTCGAACTGCTCGGCTCGCTCAAGGACGAGATGGACATGGCCGTCATGCTCATCACCCACGACCTGGGCGTGGTGGCCGAGAACGCCGACGTCGTGTGTGTCATGTACGCCGGCCGCGTGGTCGAGTACGGTACCGTCTTCAGCGTGTTCGATAACCCGATGCACCCCTACACGCGTGGGCTGCTGGCCAGCATCCCCAAGATCGGCAGCCGCCTGGACCGTCTGGTGACCATCAAGGAAGTCGTCGAGGACGAAACGCAGTTCAAGCGGCTTTCGGGCGCCGATGAGGGCGTGCGCCCCTGGTGGCCCTGGCACAAGCCGCCGGCCGACCTGGCCGCCAAGGACGAGCCCGCCGGCGACTATTACCTGCAAGAAGTCGACAAGGGCCACTGGGTGGGCGTGTGGCGCACACGGGCCGTCAGCGACCACGAGAGCCGCCCACCCGATCTGAACTATCGCGCCAAGCGCGAGGCCGTCGCGAGCACCTGACCGATCGACCAGCCTTACAAGCGAGGCGCCATGCCCGCCGTCATGATCTTGGCCGACGAAGACTTCGCCTCGCGCGAGCGAGACATGCTCTCCAGGCTCGAGGTAGGGCTGGTCACCGATGGCATGCGCGTGTTCCACGCCGTGCCCGACACACTGCCCGAGCTGCTCGATGGTCGAGTCTTCTCCCAAGCCATCGGCTACACCCCCCATGGACCACTGCCGCCGCTTGGCCGGCGCGCCCGAGACCTCGCTGGTGAAGCGCTCGCATCCATCGGCAGCGATGGCGTGGCGCTGGTGCACGTGTTCGGCGTCCAGGCTTGGCCGCTGGCCTTCGAGACGGCCGGGCTGCTGGGCGCCGGGCTGGTGCTGGAGGTCTACAACGCCCAACTGGCCGACGCACTTGGCGGAGCCCATCTGGACAGCGTCGATGACCGGGTGCTGGCAAGCGTGCCCGGCCCGGGGCTGGAGCGCCGATGCCTGCGAAAGCTGGACAGCCGGCACCTGAGGCTGGTGCGTTGGGGCGTGCACGCCGAAGCACCGACCGACTTCGACAAGCCAATGGCCGCCGGCGATCGTCCCGCCGTGCTTTTGGCAGGCGTTGGGAACGACCGCTCATGCTGGGCCAATGCTCTGGAGGCCCTGTCGCGGGTCCGGCTCGATGGCGACCAGCCACCGCTCATCTTTGCCGATGCCGACGCGGCCCACAGCGCGAACCTGCGGCCCGTGGTCGAGCGATTGTCGATGGCCGAGCACGTCAGCTTCGTGCCCATGGTCGAGGCCCGCCGGGAGCCCGTGCTGCACGTCGACGCGCTCCTCGTGCCCGAGGCCTTGCATGAGCACCGCAGCCTGATACTGGACGCCCATGCCCAGGGCATCCTCGTCGCAGCGGTCACCGACCCGGTCATCGAGGAACTCGGGCCAGACTACGGCGCCACGCAACTCGATCCTGGGGATCCCGACCGATGGGGCGAGGAACTGCGGCGGGTGTTCGAGGACAAGCGCCTGGCCGAGGAAAGGCGGGCCAAGGGTCTCGAGGCCATCGAACAGTTCCATCTCGGAGCGGACCACGTGGCAGCCGTGCAGGCACTGTACGAAGGCATGATGTCCGGGAAGTCCGGATAACTTCTCCCTGCCGATCGTGCGAGCAGCCACTTCAGTCATTTTTGCATCTTGATGCATAAAGCCTTGCAACAGGTTGGTTTATGCGTTTGAATAGACGTGTGCAGGGCATCAGCCCACAGTTCGCCCGGAGGGCGAAAAAGCGGAGAAGTGAAGATATGAAGAATCGAACAGCGATCGCAGTGCTGGCCATCGCGGCCGTTGCCGGCTCGGCCACGGCCCAGGGGCTCCACCCGATCTCCGACGTGCGCACGGTGGAGGCCGCCACGTCGTCGGATACCAGCGAGCGGGATACCCGCATCATGGTGGAAGTGCCCACGATGGACCGGCTCAACCCGTTCCAGCGGTTCGTGATTAATCCGTACGAGCGTCAGAACGACCCGGCCCGCTTCGAGATCCGCGTTGACGGCACCATCCGCAACTACGCCAACGCGACCAATGGCTTCGTGCGGGCCCAGCGGTACGTGGCCGATCGGCTCGAGGAGGCTCGCATCGCGTGGCTGCGTGAGAACGCGGCGGTGGCGTCGCACGCCGGGGAGCAAGTCGGGAGCGAGGCGGCCGCCATCACGCCTCGGGCCACGATCACGATGCCCGAGGGCGCCAGCGGCGGCGGTGGATTCCGCGTGCAGGCCCCCAAGGCCGACCGGGCCCGCCTTGTCGCGGCCCTGGAGCGGATGGAGGCCCACCGCGCGGCCGCCCGCGCCACCACCGAGCCCGAGCGGGAAACCGCGGTCGCGTCGGCAGACTGACCGCTTCCGCAGAACGTTCTCCTTCTTTGCCTGGGGGGCCCCACCGATTGGTGGGGTCCTTCCTTTTTGGGTGCGATAATCTCCCGATGTCTCGCCCCCTGTTCGATCCAGCGAAGATGGCCGCCAAGCCGCGCGAGCCCGGCGCGTCCAAGCCCCCCAAGGCTGCCGATGCCCCCCTGCGCGTGCGCGACCTGGCGGCGATGGTCGACGGCGCCATCCGCCGCGGCGTGGCCAGCCCGCTGCGGGTGGTGGGCGAGGTCAGCGGCCTGCGCGATCGCACGCACCTGTACTTTGATCTGAAGGACGGGGAGGCCGTCGTCTCGTGCGTGCTGTTTGCCAACGTCGTGCGCAAGCACCGCGTGGTGCTGCGAGACGGGCTCGAGGTCGTCGTCACCGGGTCGCTGGAGTTCTACGCCAAGGCGGGCAAGCTCTCGCTCATCGGCACCAACGCCCAGCCAGTCGGAGCCGGCGCGCTCGACCTGGCCTTCAAACAGCTCTGCGAGGAGCTGCGGGCCCTGGGCTGGTTCGACGAGGTCCGCAAGCGGTCCTTGCCCACGTTCCCCAGGCGCGTGGCGGTGCTGACCAGCCGGAGCTCGGCGGCGCTCCAGGACGTGCTGGACACCATGCGGCGGCGGTGCCCGGCGGTGGAGGTGGCCCTGGTCGACGCCCGCGTGCAGGGCGAGGCGGCGGCCGCCGAGTTGCGCGCCAAGCTGGTCGCGTTGTCGCGCAACCACAAGGCCATGGGCATCGACGCGGTGATCATCACGCGCGGCGGCGGGTCGGCCGAGGACCTGTGGGCCTTCAACGATCGCGGCCTGGCCGAGGCGATCCTCAAGTGCCCCGTGCCGGTGGTGGCGGCGATCGGGCACGAGACCGATACCACCATCGCCGAGCTGGTGGCCGACGTTCGCGCCGCGACGCCCACGCAGGCGGCGATGCGGCTGACGCCTGATGGCGAAAAGCTGCTTGAGCAGGTTGACATCGCGCACGCGAGGATGCGTGGAGCGTTGCTGCGGCGGACCGCCGACGCGGCGCGCGCGGTGGGGGCGTTGTCTCGCCGCCGGCCCATCGCCAATCCTGCCAGCATCACCATTGATGCATGCACACGTGTGGACCGCGCCGCCGACCGGCTGGCCGACCGCGCCCGGGCTCGTGTGCACCACGCTGCGCTGCGGCTCGAGCGTTTGAGCGCCCGGCTCGACGCCCACAAGCCCGCCGCCGAACTCTCACGACGGGCGCAACGATTGGACCACGTGGCCGACCGGCTCGAGCGTGCCGTGGCCCGGCGGCTGGATGGCGAGCGGCGCAAGCTGGACGCCCACGAACGCCAGCTCCGGGCGGTGGGGCCGCAGGGCGTGCTGGCACGGGGGTATTCCTATACAACGCTGGCCGATGGCCGGCTGGTTCGATCGGCGTCGGCGGTGTCCCCGGGGGACGAGTTGGTCACCACGCTGGCCGACGGGCGGGTACGCTCGACGGTCGGTGGTGGGGCATCCAGGAAGAAGCCCGCCGCGCCGAAGCGGGCCACCAAGGAAGACCCCGCGCCGCAGATGGACCTGTTCGGCGATTCGAAAGGTTGATGCCCATGGCCGAGAAGCCCAAGCAGGAAACGCCCGAGCCTTCCTTTGAGGAGGCGCTGGCCGAGGTTGAGGCCATCATCGAGCGGATCGAGACCGGCCAGAGCGGGCTGGAGCGATCCATCGGTGAGTACGAGAAGGGTGTGCGGCTGCTGGCCCGGTGCCGGGGCATGCTGAAAGACGCCGAGCAGCGCATCGAGGACGTGACAGGAAAACTGGAGGCCGAGGGCTCCCGGCCGCCGGCGGATTGACCCCGGCGGTCGATCTGGCCGATAGCCCTGCGGAGTTCCAACCGCTTGCAAGACCTCGTCATCATCCTGCCGCGCGTGGCCACGCTGCTGTTCGTCTTCGCCTTCGGGGCGTGCGTGGGCTCGCTGATCAACGTTCTGGCGTACCGCCTGCCGCGGGGCATCGGCGTGGTCACCCCGCCCTCGCGCTGCCCGTCGTGCGAGACCAGGCTGCGATGGAATGACAACATTCCCATCTTCGGCTGGCTGTTCTTGCGTGGCCGGTGCAGGTACTGCAAGACGCCCGTCTCACCCGAGTACCCGCTGATCGAGTTGTTCGCCGCGAGCCTGTTCACGCTGTTCTTTATCGCGTGGTACCTGATCCCCGCCATGAGCGGGACGAGCGCGGGCTTCGAAGTGCTCGGGCTCGATCTGGCCACGCTCCGGCCCGACTGGGCGGCCATCGACCGCTTCAACGGTGTGCCGGCGCAGTCGGCGCCGTTCTTCGCCATTGTGCTGCTGCTGCTGGGCTCGCTGCTGGCGATGACGCTGACCGATCTGAAGACCACCATGATCCCGCTGGTGCTGCCGTGGTTCGCCACGGTGGCGGGCGTGCTGATCCATACCGGCTACGGCGCGTTCCTGAGCGTCAAGGGGCTTGAGTACCCCATGCCCTCCGGCGAGATGTCCTGGCGCTGGGCCATCCCGACCTACGGCTGGGCCAGCGCGGGGCTTGGCATCGGCGGTGTGGCCGGCCTGGGTATCTCGCTGCTGCTTGTGAAGCTCAAGCTCATCGGCCGCAGCTTCGCCGATGCGATGGACTGGGAAGAGGCCCACCGCAAGGAGATGGGCCTGCCCCCACTGCCCACGCTCGAGGAGATGGACGCCTCGGACACAGGCCAGTGGCGGCCGCAGACCGGCTGGTTGCGCGGGCCAGCGGTCATCGCCATCACGGTGATCCTCAGCGCCGTTGCGGGTGGGGTGGTCGCTCGTGTGCTGGGCTACGCCCCGGGCATCGGCGTGGGCATCGGGGCGGCCGTGGGCCCCGTGCTGGCGGGCGCGCCCCTTCGGTTGCTGCTGCCCGCGCCCAAGGTCGAGGGTGAAGCCGAGGCCTCCAGCGACGCCCCAAGCGACGCCGATGTCTGGATCGCCTATCCCCACGCCCGCCGCGAGATGGTCAAGGAGATGGCCTTTCTCGCTCCGCCGGTGGTGCTGGCGTGGGTGGGCTTCATGGTGGCCAGCCAGTTCACCGCTCTGTGCCCGCTGTGGCTCGACGCCCTCGGCGGCTCGCTGCTTGGCTACCTGGTAGGCGGGGGGGTGGTCTGGGCCATTCGGCTGTTCGGCAGCCTGGGCTTCGGCAAGGAGGCCATGGGCCTGGGCGACGTGCACCTGATGGCGGCGGTGGGAGCGTGCGTGGGCTGGGTGGATGCCATGCTGGCGTTCTTCGGGGCAGCGTTCGTGGGCATCCTGCTGACCTTCTACAGCCTCTCGCTCAGCCGCGGCGTGGGCCGGGCAATGCCCTATGGCCCCTCGCTGGCGATCGCGACAGTGCTGGTGCTGCTGGCCAAGCCGGCGGTCGAGTTGGGGTTGAGTCGGCTGACGGGGCAGGTGGTGAACCTGCCGTAGAGGCCACGTGCTGTTGTTTGCTGGCGGTTACCGGTTTTTGGCCGCATTCTCAGACTTTTGGGCTCGCACGCCGATAAGGTGTGGATTGCCGGTGGTCGCCCACGGAGGGCATGCCGCTGGTCGCATCCGGACTTTTCGCATCGGCGTTGGAGGATCCAAGGCATGCCCATGTGCGTCTCGCTTCGCAGTTCGTTTTCTCGTGTGGTCCTGGCGTTGGTGCTGCTGGGCGTGGCGATGGCCACCGTCGGCTGTGCCAGCAGCGGCCCGAGCCCCGACGACCCGCTGGTGATGGAGAACCAGGAACTCCGCCGCGTGAACGAGAGCCTGGAAATGGCCCTCAGCGATGCCGAGGCCCGGTATCGCGCCCTCGACGAGCAGAACCGTGAGCTGGCCAACCAGCTTGCCGCCCAGCCCGCACCGGGCGACGACACAGGCTTCGAGGGCCTGGGCGCGGGTGTGAGCCGCCGGGCGGGCGAGGTGGTGGTCGACATCGCCGGGGAGGTGCTGTTCGACTCGGGCTCGGTGACCATCAAACGCGATGCGCGCAACGTGCTGGACGGCGTGGTGCGTGTCATCAAGCAGCGGTACCCGGGGTCAGAAATCCGCGTGGCGGGCTACACCGACAACGACCCGATCAAGAAGAGCGACTGGAAGACCAACGAGCGGTTGAGCGCCGAGCGGGCCATGGCCGTGGAGAGCTACCTGGTGTCACAGGGGCTCAGCAACGATATGGTGCACTCGGCCGCGTATGGCCCGGCCAAGCCCAAGGGCACCAAGCGGGCCAGCCGCCGCGTCGAGATCATCATCCTCGAGTAGGGCTCGAACCAACGCGCCCGTCCGAACACGAAGCCAGCCCCTCGGGCGTCATCGACGACGGAGGGGCTGGTGGTATTTTTGGTCGGTGTTGGCGGCTCAGGCGTGGGAGATCTTCTCCGCGTCGCAGTCCTTGAATGTCTGCTTGGCGACGGTCTTGTGATCGCCGTCCTCGCAATGGACGCCCACAAGGACCGAGCCCTGCTTGACAGCGTCCTCGTAGTGCTTGATCTCGTGCTCGGGAACGGCCGCGCCGATCGCTCCGCCGATGACCCCGCCCGTCGCGGCCCCAGCTCCGGCGCCCGCGAGTGCGGCCACGACCGGGCCGGCCACGAGCAGGCCCGCGCCACCGGTGGCCACGGTGGTGAGGCCCGCCGCCAGGGCGACGACGGCACCGCCCGCGCCGGCACCGATGGCCACGCCCTCGGGCAGCTTGGAGTGCGAATCGACGGCGAACGCCTCCTTCTTAAAGTTTTCGCCGGCCATGATGCTGATTTCGTGCTCGGGAATGCCCCGGGCCTCAAGGGTATGGACCGCGCCGGCGGCCTCGGCGGGGGTGTTGAACAGGCCTGTAACTGTGGCTGACATGATGGTGCTCCCTTCTGCGGCTGGTACCGCCCGCGCAAACATGCGCAAGATCGGTCATATATTGAGAGCTTACATGCCGGTTCTACCGTGCCGGTGAATCTGGCGTGAATCGACGCTCAAACTGTCGGGTCGGCCTGTGGTGTTTGCTTGGCGTCATAGGGGTCGTCCTGCCAGAGCGATGCGGAGAGCACCAACTCTCGCATCGCACCGCGGCGGTCGTCGAGGCGCATTTCGAGCCGCGGGCGGACGACGGGGCAGGGCCACGTGTCGGTGGGCAGGTGGGACAGTTTTGTCCAGTCCTTCTCGGTGACCAGCAGCGCGTCGCAACCTTCGGCCAGGCGTAGCAAACGCTGCACGGTGGCCGGGGCGAAGGGATCGTGGTCCCGCAGGATGAGTGATTCTGTGGGCTGGCCGAAAGCGGCGGCCGCCTGCGCTGCGAGTGCCTCGGGCTTGCCGATCGCGCACGCCAGCGCGTACCTGCGTCCATGCAGCCAGTGCAGGGGTTCGGTTCGGTCCTGGCCGCGATCGGTGACGCGCAGCTCGGTCCAGGCGTGCGAGCCGCGGATGGAGACCAGTCGCGGGAAGCGATCTCGGAGCTGGGCCTCGATGCGCGAGAGGTCGGCGGGGCGTGCGCGATCGGCATGGGTGAGGATCACCGCGTGCGCGCGCGTGAGGCTCGCCACCGGCTCGCGCAGCCACCCGGCGGGCAGCAGCCGCTGGGTGAAGGGGTCGTGCGTGGCGTCGATGAGCACGATGTCGAGCTGGCGCGCCAGGCGGCGGTGCTGGAAGCCGTCGTCGAGCACCACCACCTCAACCGACTCGCCCTCGGGGCGGGCGAAGAGATGGAGCAACTGCTGCACGCGGTTGGGGCCGATCGCCAGCGGCACGCCTGGAAGGGCGGCGCGGTGCAACTCGGCCTCGTCGCTCAGCCCGTCGCGCGAGCCGTAGCCCCGCATGGCGATGGCCGGGCGGCGGCCGGCGTCGAGCAGCCATTGGCATATGAGCTGAACGGCCGGCGTCTTGCCCGTGCCTCCCACGCTGAGGTTGCCGATGGAAATGACCGGGCGATCGACCGTGACGGTGAGCCCGCCGGGCGAGAAAGCCGAGGCCCGGGCCCGCACGTCGTAGCGCGCGTTGCGCCGGGCGATGACACGGCCGTATACGCGCTCGGCCAGCGGGGCGAGCGGGCGCAGCACCGGTGGCAGGGGCCCGGCGTTAGCGCTCATGCTTCTTGCCTCGCTCCTCGGCAAGCCGCTGGATCATGGAGCGGCCGAGCTGGCGGCGCTGGATGCGCGCGAGCCGGAGGTTGTTGGCCATATCGACCATGGCCATGAGGATGACAAAGCACAGGAGGATGATCGCCAGCGCCCAGATGAGCGCGAACCGGCGGGGTGTCTGCCACGAGACCAGCGAGAAGGCGATGGCCAGCACGGGCGCCGTGACCAGGATGAGCCAGCCGTTGGCCGTACGGATGCGTCGGCGGCTCTCTGGCATATCGGCGTGGCGCATGGCGATGAGGTGGGCGGCCACGACGACGAGCGCCACCATGGCCAGCGGCGCGGAGACCCAGATAGGGACCAGGCCGCTCACGCCGGGGCGCTCCACGCGCCGGTGGCGGCCAGCCACTGGCCCAGCTTGCCGGTGGGCAGGCCGACCACGGTGTCCGGATCTCCCTGGACGGTGATGGGCCAGCCGTCGGCCAGGCGTTCGGTCAGGTTGTATCCACCCGCCTTGCCGCGCCATGCATCGGCGATCAGGTAGCGGTCGATCGCGTCCTCGTAGATGGCCCCGAAGGTGACCAGCGCGGTGTCGGCCACCAGCAGCCGACGGGTCTGGGGCCGCGACGGGTCGAGCAGGGCTATGCCGGTAACGACGCGCTGGGTCTGGCCCACCATCGAGCGGAGCGTCTGGCGGGCCTGGTTCTGGCAATCGGGCTTTCCGATGATGCGGCCGTCGAGTTCGCATGCGGTGTCGGCACCCATGACGACGCCGTTCTGGTTGGGCTCGAGGGCGTCGACGGCTGCGCGGGCCTTGAGGTAGGCCATGGCGATCGTCCATGCGGCGGCGGTGGCGCCCGGGGGCGGGGTCAGGTCGCCATCGTCGATGTTCGAGGGCACGATGGTGAAGTCGGCGCCCAGGGCGGTCAGGAGCTCGCGCCGGCGGGGGCTGCCGCTGGCCAGCAGCAGGCGCACGGGGGGCCAAGCCGGCGGTCCGGGCCGGGCCGCTACGCTGTCGTTATGCGTGCTCATCTGGTCCAACTTGACATCGTATGGGAAGACCGCCTCGCGAACTTCGAGCGGGTCGAGCGGCTGCTGGACGGCGTGGACGTCGGGCCGGGTGACCTCGTGCTGCTGCCGGAGATGTTTGATAGCGGGTTCTCCCTCAACACCGAGACGACCGCCGACGATGGGACGACCCAGTCCTGGCTTGCCCGGCTGGCTGACGACCTGGGGGCTGTGGTCATGGGCGGGCGAACGGTGGCGGGTTGCACGAACGGCGGCTGCGGCAAGGCGACCAACCACGCCACGGTCTTCGCCCCCGGAGACAATGGCGGAGAGCCCCTGCTGCTGTGCGATTACGCCAAGATCCACCCATTTACCTATGGCCGCGAGAGCGAGAAGTTCGTGGGCGGGCGTCACGTAGATACCTTCCGTTGGGGATCGGGCGACGATGCGCTCACCGTTTGTCCGACGATCTGTTATGACCTGCGATTTCCTGAGCTCTACCGCATCGGGCTCCAGAAGGGGGCCGAGGTGTTCACCTGCATCGCCAACTTCCCAGCCGCTCGGCAGGGCCACTGGCGAACGCTGGCGATCGCCCGGGCCATCGAGAACCAGGCCTTCATGCTGGCGGTCAACCGCCGGGGGAATGACCCACACCTGCCCTACGCCGGCGGCACCATCGCCGTGGATGCCAAGGGCGAGATCATCGGCGAACTGGGTGATGAGGAAGCGGTGCTGACGGTGGAACTGGACGTGCCGGCGTTCCGTGCGTGGCGTAAGGAGTTTCCGGCGTGGCGGGATGGGCGGCTGATTGAGAAAGCCGCTGACTAACTCTTCGGCCTCACCACGTGCGGTGTATTCGCCGAGCGCGTGATGAGGGCGATCTCGCTTGGCAGGTCGTGGGCGACGCGGGTGGTGACGTCGCCCTCGAGCTTGCGTGCCAGCAGTGGGCGGCGGCTCTCGCCCATGATGAGTGTGTCGCAGCCGTAGGTGACCGTGTAGTCGAGGATCTCGTGCGGCACGTCGTTGCTCGTGACGTAGATGGGTACGCAGGGGACGCCGTGCTCGCGGGCGAGGAGGATGGTGGTGCCCAGGGCCTCCTGGGCCTCGTGGTCGTCCTCGATTTTGGGCGGGCGTTGTGGTCCCAGATCGGCCACGCGGAACGTTCGAACGAAGATGACGAACAGCACCGCGCCGCGGCTGCGCGCCAGATCGACGGCGAACTCGGACTGGTAGCGGCCGCGGGCGGCCAGCATGATCCGCGGCTTGCTGGAATCGAGCGCGATGGGGTCTCGGCGGACCTCGGCAAGCCAGCCCTGGGTGGGCGTTTCCAGCGGCTTGGGCTCGCGGCTGCGCTTGGCCTGCACCAGTCCGCGCATCGTCAGCACGAGCACGACCAGCCCGCCGCTGAAGGCCAGGCTCTCGGGCTGGGTGACGGCGATGGTGATGGTGACGGCTAGCAGGATGCCCCCGAAGATCCACATGAAGACGCGTACGACGTGGGGGATATCCAGCTTGCGATTGACCGCGCCGCAGAGGATATTGGTGCTGATGGCCCCGCAGACGCCCAGCACGTAGAGCTTGGCCAGCACCTGCACGTCCTGCTCGACCAGAATCACGGCCGTGGGGACAAGCACGGCCACGATGAGGCCTACCCATGGCACGCCCGAGTAGTTGAGCCTGGTCAGCGATCGCGGCATCTCGCGGTCCTGGGCCATGGCGAACATGACGCTGACCATGGCCATGACGGCGGTGTTGGCGGCGCTGAGCAGCAGCAGGCCGAAGGTCACGCCCGCGACCTTGCCCAAGATAAACGAGGCGGTGCTGTTCCCGGTGATGCGCTGCCCGCTCTCGATGGCGATCTGCTTCATCGCCGTGTCGCGGTAGGCGATGACGCCCTCGAGCTGATCGGCCTCGGGCTGGCTCATCTTCCCGGCCTCGACGGCTTGGACGACCTCGTGGTGTGTCATCGAGAGCTGTGAGCCGTACGTGATCTCGTCGGGCTGGTGGGTGTGCAGCGTGGTGCTCATGCCGGCCAGGGCGATGCCGAAGACCATGTTGAGGACGACGACCTCGAGGCTCACCGGCCAGATGGTGCGGCGGGCGGTCTTGCCGACGGGCTTCTTCATGATGCCGGTCATGTTGGCGACGGCCTCGAGCCCCGCCAATGCGAGGCATATCTTGGCGAAGCTGACCCAGGCGTCGAAGGGGCCGACCTGGGTGAAGTAGTCGAAGCTGATGGTGCTCAGGCCGTCAAGGAACAGTGGGATGGCCAGCACGGCCAAAATGGCCGACACCACCATGGCGATCATGGCGATGATGAGAGCAAACTGACCCGAGCGCTTCGAGCCAAGCCAGTTGATCACGCCGATGGCCACCAGCGTGCCCACGGCCAGCGGGAGCGTGAGTGCGCGTGGCACGCCGAAGTAGTGGAAGGCCTCGATGACGCTGATGGCCGCCGTCATGATGTACCCGCTCATAAGCAGCGTGGCGCCGATCACGCTGAGCACGGGCTTGACATCGCGCGCGGCCGAATAAACCCCGCCGCCATCGGGGTAGCACCGGCAGATGTGGGTGTAGATCCAGCTCACGGCGAGCATGAGCACGCCGATGGCGGCCAGGTAGACCACGCTGGCATGGCCCGTGTACAGGAAGGCCAGGCCCAGAACATAGAGGCGGCTGGTGCCCCAGTCGCCGTAGAGCAGCGGGCCGGCGTGGATCGCCCCCAGGTCGCGGGGACGTGATGTGCCAATGACCATGGGCGTGGTTCCGGGCGAAAGCGATGGTGAACCGCAACGGTAGCGGGTTTATCGGCCGGTACGGTGGCCGTGGAGGCCAGGGAAATGCCGAACCGGGCGCGAACTTCTGGCGATCTGGTGCGAATCGTCAGGCCGGCGGGTCGGGAGGCGCCGCCCATAAGGGGAGCCCCGCTGTGCCGGCGGCCGTGAGGCGTCGATAGCAGAGCGGGCTGGCTCGCTGGGGCGCTGGCGAGCGCGCGGGTCGATTTGTCCGTGGGCGGCTGCGCCGCTATGTTCCCCTCCGCCTTGCGGGGCCGTCCCGCGGACAGCGTGGAGTTTTTGGTACCGGATCAATGGCCGACTCAACCCCGACACCACCGAGCAAGTCTCCCGGAGCGTCCGCTTCGGGCACCGGTGCGTTGTCTGGCAGCCGGACGGCGGCGATACCCGCCATGGACCGCTCTGGGATCACCCCGCTGAGCGGGGTATCGACGCCCGAGGACCTGGACGCGGCGATGGCCGAGGTGGCCAAGGGTGGCTCGAACGTCGATACGGCGCTTGGGCGACTGGTGGTGGACTATGGGCTGGCCACCCGCGAAGAGGTCGACCTGTGCCGGGACCGTCTGCGCGAGGCGGGCACCGCCGAGGGCGAGGAGGCCGGACAGCGATCGCTTGCGGTCGAACTGATCGACCAAGACTTTGTGACCAAGCGTCAGATCGCTCGGCTGAAAGCCATCGTGGACGCCGAGCGGAGCGGCCAGAAGATCCCCGGATATCGCCTCCTTGGAAAGCTGGGCGCAGGGGCGATGGCCACGGTATACAAGGCTCGGCAGTTGAACCTCGATCGGCTGGTGGCCATCAAGGTCCTGCCGCGGAAGTTCAGCAAGAATCCGCAGTTCATCGAGCGTTTCTATGCCGAGGGGCGTGCGGCGGCGCAGCTCAATCATCCGCATATCGTGCAGGCCTACGACGTCGGGAAGGCCGGTGAGTACCACTACTTCGTGATGGAGTACGTGGATGGGCGGACGGTGTACGACGACATCGTGAAGAACAAGCGGTACACCGAGGCCGACGCGATCGAGATCACCCGGCAGGTAGCTCTGGCGCTGGGGCACGCGCACGAGCGGGGGATCATTCACCGTGACGTGAAGCCCAAGAACATCATGATCACCAAGGACGGGGTGGTGAAACTGGCCGATATGGGCCTGGCCCGGGCGATGAGCGATAAGGAGGCCGCCGAGGCCGAGGCTGGTAAGGCCTTCGGGACGCCGTTTTACATCAGCCCCGAGCAGATCCGCGGGGAGACCAACGTGGGGGCCGAGGCCGACATCTATTCCCTGGGTGCGACGCTGTACCACATGGTGACCGGGGCAGTGCCGTTTGATGGGAAGAACCCTACCAGCGTGATGCACAAGCACCTGAAGGCCGACGTGGTCCCACCAGATCAGGCGAATCCGCGTCTGAGCGGGGGGATCAGCGAGGTCATCGAGATGATGCTGGCCAAGAAGCGCGAGCAGCGGTATCGCGGGGTGGCCGATCTTCTGGGCGACCTGGAAGCCGTGAAGGAGGGCAAAGCCCCCCCGCTGGCCCACCGCGGGCTGAACGAGGCCGACCTGGCCTCGCTGAGCCATCTGGAGACCGCCAGCGTGGCGGCACCAGAGGAGATGCAGACCTCCCAGCCGGTCTCCTCCGGCAGCGACTTCCGCACGCCGCTGCTGATCGCGCTGGGCCTGCTGCTGGCGATCAGCTTGGTGATAAATCTGATCCAGCTGGCGTGAGTAAGTATTTCTGCCCATTGATGGCGTGTGGCCTCGGAACATCGCTGTCCGGGGGCGGGTTCGTATTGTGTGTGGAGAAACCCTCTCAAATTCGCTTGCTCGGAAGCGGGACTTCTGTTATTCTCTACGGCGGACCTGTCGCGTTGAGCCACCGGCCCTGCACGGCTACCACCGCGAACCACTACCGGCCGGGTGCGCAGCCAGTGCCAGGGAGTACGCAATAGCGGGTTGACGCCCGCTGTTAAGCGAATGGATCGTTGCCGTTTTCCGAGAACTCTCGGCGGCGAACGGCCGAAAACAAGGATCGAGACGCCGGAGGGTTTCCGGCGTGAGCACGAAGCCGGCCCTGCGCTGGCACCCCTGAAGGAGAACACCCATCCGAGGACGAAGGTTTTACCGCGACGCCGGCCCCGTGCAACGCACCCGGGTCAACCACATGATCCGCATCAGCCCGATCCGGCTGATCGGGGCCGAGGGCGAGCAGGTTGGCGTGGTGGACACGCGGGATGCGATGCGTATGGCCCAGGAGGCCGGGCTTGATCTTGTCGAGATCGTGCCCGACACGCGGCCGCCGGTCTGCAAGATCATGGACTATGGCAAGTACAAGTACGAGCAGTCCAAGCGCAAGGACAACAAGACCGCCAACCAGCAGGAAATCAAAGAGGTGCGTCTTGGCCGGTCGGTAAAGATCGACCCCCACGACGTGCAGATTCGCGTGAACCAGGCGCGGCGATTCCTGATGCAGGGCCACAAGGTGCAGATCACCCAGCGTTTCCGTGGCCGTGAGATGGTGCACAAGGAACTTGGCCTGGAGCGTCTGGCCGAGATCGTCGAGCAGCTCAGCGACATTGCCAAGGTGGAGATGGCGCCCCGATGGGTGATGCGTCAGGCCAGCATCGTGCTGGCGCCCGACAAGAACAAGGTCGATGCGGCCAAGCGCAAGAAGGCCCAGGACGACGACGCCCAGAAGAAGGCCGATGCGGAGCTGGACGCCCAGATCGCCCAGCTCGATGCTGCTGACACCGGCGTGGATGACGACGACGACGATACCGATACCACCAGCGAGGCCGAGGACGACAAGAAGTCCAAGCCCACGCGTAAGGTGTCCAACCCGGTCGAGGACGAGATTAGCGCCCTGCTGGGCGAGTGATCGAGCCGGGCCCCTCCTGTCCCTATCCCCGCCCCTGGTGGGCGGCCTCGAGTAGCGCCCGAACTCTGGCCCGCCTGTACGCCTCGTCGGTGAAGATCGACGCGGGCGTGTGCCGGCGTGGGTTCAGCGGGCGGTCTACCAGGGCGTCGCTCCAATCGATGCGGCTCGAGGGGCGAGCGGGCCGCTGGTTCCGGTCTTGGGCTTGCCCGGCTGTGCGTTCGTCCCGGGCGCGGCCGTCAGATGCCGGCACAGGCTGGTTGGACTCTGGCATGGGATTGGATATCGGGTCGACGCGTTCGGGCGGGACCGGGCCGTCCTGAACCAGCGTGGCCACGATGAGCGGTGTGAGCCAGATGATCACAGCAGGATCCTCATGCGCAGGAGCAGTGGGGCGTCGCCGTCCTCGAGTTTGTCGATGGCTTCGCCCTTTGCCGTCCACTCATAGATGGCGTTGATCAGGGCCTGGTCGATGTCCGAGCGTCCCGAGCCGCGGCCCCTGGGTATGCGTGCCTTGACGACCTGGCCGGAGTGATCGAAGAAGATCTCGACCAGCGGGTTGCCGCCGGGGCGACGCGAGCGCTGCAGGCTGGTCAGGTGCATCCGGGTGGTGTTGATCTTCAGGCCCTCGGCCGAGATGGCTTTGCCCAGTTCCACGCGGCGCATCTCGATAGGTTCGCTCGAAGGCGGGGCCGATCGGGTGTCCTGCGTGCCGGGGCTGCCGTCCTGCTGGTCATCCTCAGCCTGTGTGGGCTCGGTGGGGTTGGACTGGGGTGCGGGCTTCTCGGCTGGCTGGGCGGGAGCTTGCTCCTCGGCCTGAGCCTGGGCCAGCCGCTCTTCCTCGGCTTGTACGAGGGACTCGGCCAGTTGCTCTCTGAATGCGTCGAGTACGGCCCGTGTCTGGTTTACGGCGCTGGCGCTGGCGTCCTGGATGCTGGCCGCCATGGTGCGCGCGAGGTTGTCGCGCTGGTCTCCCTCGGCCCGTGTGAGGGCGCTCTGCTCGACCGGAGCGGGTGCTGCGACGTGGGGGGTTGGCGTCTCGAAGCCCAGCCAGTTGGGGGTGACGGCGTCGCTCTTCTCGATGCCCAGCTTGATGGGGATCTCCAGCGGGGGCATGCGATCGGCGGCCTCGGCCATCTTTGTTGGGTCTACTCCGCCCCGAAGAACGAGAATAGCGACGAGCAGGTGGCAGGCCACGCTGGCGGGCACGGCGAAGGCCCAGCGAGCCACGAATCGGCTGGATGGATCGGATCGGGCTGTGGTTGGGCTGGCACCGGCCATGGGAGGAAATGCTACGGGCCGGCGTGGGTCAGGGATCGCCTTGGTCTGGAAGTGGCGGGCCGGCATCGATGGGCCTGCCGACCAGTTCAACGGCTTCGTAGCCTTGGCTGCGGAGTGCGTCGAGCACGCGGAGCAGGGCGCCCGAGACCCCGCGCTCGTCGACTTCCAGACGGATCACGGGTTGGGAGTCTGGTTGGGTAGCGGCTCGGGCAATGGCGTCGAGCAAGGCCGTACGGGTGGTTTCGGCCAGGGGCTCGCCGGGAGCGGAGGCTGGGCCGACGGGCTGGCCGTCAACGAAGACCATGCCTTGGCTATCGACGGCGACTCGGATGGCCTCGGTCGCGTCGGCCTGTCCTGGGGAGCCCACTGCCGGGAGGTCCAGATCGAGGACGCTGACGCGGGAGAGCAGCATCAGGGAGAAGACGAAGAAGGTCAGGAGCAGGAACACGACATCGATGATGGGGGCCATCTCGATGCGAGGCTCGGGGCTGGTGCGACGCGTCTTAAGCACGGTCGGATGGTAGAGGGAGGCCGCTCGCGCGTTGACGGTGAGGCCCGGGCGGCCTTCGATCATCGGTAGGCCGGGACGAGGATCCCGGCTGGAGGGACGCTGCGATGACGGTACGAATGGAGTTGTCGCGCATCCTGATCCGCGAGTTGACCGATTACCAGGTGATCGAGCTTCGGGAGGTGTCCGACAACGGCACGCCCCAGGAGGAGTTGCGGACCTTCCCCATCGTGATCGGGCTGCCCGAAGCCCAGGCCATCGAGCGGCGGCTGAGCGGGGTGACTGTGAAGCGGCCGCAGACGCACGACCTGCTGGCCAACATCCTGGACAGCCTGAGCGCGTCGCTGGAGTCGGTGGCCATCACCGATCTGGCCGAGGCGACGTTCTACGCGGTGCTGAGCATCCGCGACGCCGATGGCGAGTTGGTGGAGGTTGACGCTCGGCCGAGCGACGCGATCGCGCTTGGTGTCGGGCTGAGCGTGCCGATTTACGTGGCCGAGCACGTGCTGGCACAGGCGACGAGTTCGAACCCGCTCGAGGACCAGTTCGAGCCCGACGACGATGACGACGACGAGGGGCCGCCCTTCTGATGTTGCCCCACCACGCTGGCATGCCGCCCGGGGTGACGGCCGGCGCGACGCCCGCCGCGTTATATCGCAGCGATGGCGTGCCGGGCATCGGCGGCGTGCTCAAGCAGCGCGAGGACGACTTCCTGGTTGACGAACTGCCGCTGTATCCGCCCTCTGGGGAGGGCGAGCACCTGATGCTGTTCGTCGAGAAGAAGGGGATGTCGACCTCGTACATGATCGGCGTGCTGGCCCGGCACTTCGGGGTGCGCGACAGCGCCATCGGCTACGCGGGGCTGAAGGACAAGACGGCCATCACGCGGCAGCACGTGACGGTGCATGTGCCTGGGAAGCGGATGGAGGACTTTCCCGATCTGCGGGATGACCGCGTGCGCATCCTGTGGGCCGAGATGCACGACCGCAAGATGCGTCGCGGGCACCTGGCGGGCAACGGGTTTTCTATTCGCGTGCGTGGCGTGCATCCCCAGAGCGTGCTGCATGCGCACAAGACGCTGGGCATCCTCGAGCGCAAGGGGATCGCCAACTCGGTGGGCGAGCAGCGGTTCGGCCAGTGGAACACGAACCACCGCATCGGCCGGGCGCTGGTGCTGGGCGAGGGGCAGGAGGCGTGCGACCTGCTGCTGGGGCCGACGCCCGATGGCCACACGGATGAATCCCGCGAGGCGTACGCGGCGGGCGATTACGCCGGGGCGCTCAACAAGATGCCCCACAGCGCCCAGGGTGAGCGGCGGGTGCTGAACGCGCTGGTGCAGGGGAAGCCTCCGCGGCGGGCCATCGAGCGGCTGGGGCGGAACGAAACGGGCTTCATGATGAGCGCCCTGCAGAGCGCGATCTTCAACGTTGTGCTCCGCGAGCGGATGCGTGCTGGCATGCTCGATACGCTGGTGGAAGGCGACGTGGCCGTGGTGCACGGGGCCAGCCGGACGACATTCGTGGTCAGTGCCGAAGAGGCGGGCGGCAGCGAGATGGCCGATCGACTTGCGAGGCTCGAGGTCAGCCCGACCGGTCCCATGTGGGGGCCCTCGATGCGGACGGCTTCTGGCGAGCCGGGGCGGATGGAGGCCGAGGCCCTGGAGCGGTTTGGCCTGACGCTGGAGGATCTGGCACGGTTTGCCAAGCGCCACCGTGTGTCGATGGACGGCGATCGCCGGCCGCTTCGGGTGCCCTTGATGTATCCGCAGGTCGAGGGCGGGGCCGATGCGCACGGCACATACGTGCGGTGTGGGTTCGAGCTTCCCAGGGGCAGCTTCGCCACCGAGGTGATGGCCGAGGTGATGAAGCCCGATCAATCTCCGAGCCCATGAGTATCGAGCGACTCGAGGACGTCCGTGTGGTCTGCCTGGACTGGGGCGGCGTGCTTCTGCGGATCTGCAACGGCTGGGAGGAGGCGTGCACCGCCGCGGGGCTGCCGATGCCCGACCCGCCCGTGAGCGATGACGTGCGAATCCAGCGGCGCAAGTTGGCCGAGGCGTACCAACTTGGGCATTTGTCGTGCGAGGCGTACTTCCCGGCGGTGGCCGAGCTCTCGCCAGGATACACGGTCGGAGACATCGAACGATTGCACGACGCGTATCTGCTGCACGAGTACGAAGGAGCGGCCGAGCTAGCCGAAGACCTGGCCGGGCACGCCCGGCTCACTAGTGCGCTCTTGAGCAATACCAACGCCCGGCACTGGACGCGGCGCGAGGAGTTCACGGCGGCGGGGGTGCTCGAGCACCAGCTCGCGAGCCACCTTTATTGCGCCGCCAAGCCCGACGCGAAGTTTTACCGGGCATTGGAGGGGGCGGTGGGGGCGTCGGGCCCGCAGATCGTGTTCTTCGATGACCTCGAAGAGAACGTTGCGGCGGCGCGGGCGATGGGGTGGCAGGCGGTGCGTGTCGATCCGTCGGGCGACACGATCTTGCAGGTACGGGAGGCGCTTGGTTGCGTGCTGCGGGCATGAAAAAACCGCGTGCTCTCGCACGCGGTTCGGTTGGGCCTTGATGCTTCTTTACGGGAAGATGCCGCGGGTCTTGTAGACGCGGCCGATGTGGTCCAGGGCGGCCAGGTAGGCGGCGGTGCGCATGTCGCACTCGTAGCGCTGGCGGGCCAGCAGTGTGCGGCGTGCGGACATGCACATGACCTTGTTGAGCTCGCGGTCGACGGTCTCGACATCCCAGATCTGGCAGGCCTTGTTCTGGACCCACTCGAAGTAGGACACGGTCACGCCGCCGGCGTTGCAGAGGATGGCGGGCAGGACCTCGATGCCACGGCGTTGCAGGACGCGGTCGGCGGCGGGGGTGCATGGGGCGTTGGCACCCTCTGCCACCACGCGGCACTGGAGCATCTCGGCCTCCTGTGGGCCGATCATCTGCTCGAGGGCGGCGGGGATGAAGGCGTCGACGGGGGTGCTATAGAAGTCTTCCTTGGAAACCGCGTCGGCGCCCTTGCCGTCCTTGCCGCTCTCGGAGGCGGCCTTTGACTTCTCGAAACCGGCGATGCCGTAGTGCTCGTAGCTGTACTCAGTCAGGGCGTGTGCGTCGATGCCGGTGTCGCATCGGAGAGCGCCCGAGTGGTCCATGACGGCGATGAGGGTGGCACCCATGTCCTGGAGGATGCGGGCGGCCCAGGAGCCCACGTTGCCGAAGCCCAGGATGCTGAAGCGCAGGCCCTCGATGGGGATCTTGATCTGGGGGAGGATCTCGGCCATGACGTCGGCGACGCCCTGGCCTGTGGCCTTCTCGCGGCCGACCGAGCCGCCGACCTCGACGGGCTTGCCTGTGACGACGCGCATGCCGTCGTAGGCGGTCTTGGTGTTTGACATTTGATAGGTATCGGCGATCCAGGCCATGTACTGGGCGTTCGTGCCCACATCGGGAGCGGGGATGTCGTGGTCGGGCCCGATGTCGTTCATGATGGCACTGGTAAAGCGTCGGGTGACGCGCTCCATCTCATCGGGGCTGAGCTTGCGTGGGTCGACCTTGACGCCGCCCTTGGCCCCTCCCAGCGGCAGACGGGCCAGGGAGCACTTCATGGTCATGAGCAGTGCCAGCGCCTTCACGTCATCCAGGTGGACGTCCGGGTGGAAGCGGAGGCCTCCCTTGAAGGGGCCCAGGGCGTTGTTGTGCTGGACGCGGTAGCCCTTGAAGAGGTGGTGGTGCCCGTCGTCCAGGCGGACGGGGAAGTGCACCATGATCTCGTTCTTGGGCTGGGCCAGGATGATCTTGACGCGGTGCTGGAGGTCGAGCATGTCGGCGGCGTGGAGCATGCTGCCGACCGTCTGGGTGTACAGATTGTTGGGATCCTTTGGGAACCCAAGCTCGTCGAACACCGGGTTGCGGTTCTCCTGGTCGAGGGCGGGGGCCCCCGCGGAGCCTTGGGTCTGCGTCGCGATCGTTGTCATTGCTACGGCTGCCTCACGGTGAAATCGGCGGTTCCATCCGGTGTTGGGGTCCGCCAACCCCGACCGGTCGCGGGAATGGTCGATCCCGCGGCTGGTCCACACTCTGCCACGCTACGAGCGAACGGCCCGTCCGTTCGCAGGCGTATGTCTGTTCTTCCTTGCGTATCGGCCTTTTTGGTCCGAAACTGGCAAGGCCCAGCCAGCGCGTTGTGGCGGCTCGGGCGGGACTCCCCGCAGGTCCGAGCCCGGGCGTTGTACTGAGCCATAAGGCTAGCAGGAATGGTGTGGAAAAGCGCTGCTCGTGGGGACCATTATCGGAGTTGTCCCTGGAGGGCGGGCGCGATTTTTGTGGGCCCGGATCCGGCCGAGTGCCGAACGAGGCTCACGGTGATTCCCTGTGTGGAGCGCCTAGAATCGAGTTCCGTTCCGCCGGTCCGGTGATGTTTCAGGCGTTGTGGTGGCGCCCCGGAACCCAGAACGAGCCTTCAGCCGCCCTTGGGCGGGCCGACTCGAGCGATTACGCCCGCGGGGCGTGCGAGCCGGCACGGCGGCGTGTCGATTGGTGTCGGGGCCCGGCGGCCCGCCATCGACGAGCACGACCGATGTGAGAGACGCAACTTTATGGTGGACGAAACCCTGATTGCATCGCTTGGCCTTGAGGATAACGAGGCAGAGGCGATGGTTCGTGATGCGCTGGGCGAGGCCGTGGCCCAGGGCGACATGAACGACCTGCTGGACAACCAGATCTCCGACCTTGAGCCCGGGAAGATTATCAAGGGCAAGATCATCGGCTTTGCCGGCGATGACGTGGTGGTGGAAGTGGGGCTCAAGAGCGAGGGCCTGGTGCCCCGCGATGAGTTCGACGAGGAGCCCAAGGTCGGCGACACCGTCGACGTGCTGCTTCGGAGCCTGGAGGGCTCCAGTGGCGTGGTCGAGGTGTCCAAGCGCCAGGCCGATCGGCAGATCGCCTGGAACCGCATCGTCGACAACACCAAGGAAGACGACATCGTCGAGGGTAAGGTGGTCAAGCAGATCAAGGGTGGTCTGCTGGTGGACATCGGCGTGCCGGTGTTCCTGCCTGCCAGCCAGGTTGATGTTCGGCGCCCGCACGACGTGCGCGACTTCGTGGGCCGGTCGGTTCGCGCGATGGTGCTGAAGATCGACACCGAGCGTCGTAACATCGTCATCAGCCGCCGCCGGCTGATCGAGAAGGAACGCGACGCAGCCAAGAAACGCCTGCTGGAGACCCTCGAGGAGGGCCAGATCGTCAAGGGCCAGGTCAAGAACCTGGCCGACTTCGGCGCGTTCATCGATCTTGGCGGCATCGATGGTCTGCTGCACATCACCGACATGAGCTGGAGCCGGGTGAACCACCCCAGCGAGATGCTCCGCGTCGACGACGAGGTTGAGGTCAAGGTTCTCTCCATCGACATGCAGAAGGAGAAGATCGCCCTGGGCCTCAAGCAGAAGGACCCCAGCCCGTGGGAGGCCATCGAGGCCAAGTACCCCGTGGGCAGCCGCATCACGGGCGAGGTGGTCAACATCATGTCCTACGGCGCCTTCGTGCGTCTGGAGGACGGGATCGAGGGCCTGGTGCACATCTCCGAGATGAGCTGGACACGCCGCGTGAATCACCCCAGCGAGGTGGTCAGCGTGGGCGAGGAGGTCGAGGTCGTTGTCCTGGACATCGACAAGAACAAGCAGGAGATCAGCCTCGGTATGAAGCAGACCGAGGTGAACCCCTGGGAGCTGGTGGCCGAGAAGTATCCTCCCGGCACCATCATCGAGGGCTCGGTGCGGAACCTGGCCAACTACGGTGCGTTCATCGAGATCGAGCCGGGCATCGACGGGCTGCTGCACGTCAGCGACATGAGCTGGACCAAGAAGGTCACCCACCCCAACGAGATCGTCGCCAAGGGCGATGTCGTCCAGTGCGTGGTGCTCGACGTCGACCAGGAGAAGCAGCGCATCAGCCTGGGCGTCAAGCAGCTCACCGAGGACCCGTGGCTCAACGCCATCCCCGGCGCGTACCAGCCCGGCATGGTCGTGCGTGGCACGGTCACCAAGATCACCAACTTCGGCGTGTTTGTCGAGCTCGAGGATGATCTGGAGGGCCTGCTGCACATCTCCGAACTGGCCGACCACAAGGTCGAGGACCCCCAGGAGGTCGTCAAGGCCGGCGACGAGGTGGATGTCAAGATCCTGCGCGTGGACATCAGCGATCGCAAGATCGGCCTGAGCCTCAAGCGTGCCCAGTGGGGCGACGCGGGCGACGGTTCCTACTCGGCCGATGCGGGCCCCACCCGCGGCGGCATGGACGACCACGACGCCATGGGCACCAACAAGATCGAGTTCTGATCTCGTAGGGCTCAGTCATCGATGCAACAAAGCCCGGGCGAAGGCCCGGGTTTTTTTTGTGCAGAGATATGGGGCAGGCGGCCGGCTTGTGCCAGGGGCCCGGCTTGAGGTCACATCAGCGCGATGAAGCTGAGGACCGTCAGGAGCATGACCCGCTTGCCGTTGTCGGAGACCTTAAGGACGCTCTTCATGGTTTTCGGCCTTTCTGCTTATGTCACCGACCCGCACCCGGGTCGGTTCGACGGTACACCTTCAACCCCGGTGCCAAATTGGCCGGCCGATGGATAACGGCGTGTCGGACGTGCGATGGTGGCCCCTGGCGGGTTTATCAGACGCGGGGTGGTGGCTTTGGGCAACGCTTGGGATCAACACGTTGCCACTCCACCACACCCCAGGCGCTGCGCGGACGTCGGCGGGAACATATTTGCATCTGCATGGATTCGCCCGTCAGAAGAGGTTCTCATGAGCACGCCTACACCCACACCCCAGAATGACCGAGAACTGGCCGAGACTTTCACGGGCTGTCTGGCCTCGGCGATCCGCCAGGCCGACCGGCTGGTGGCGTCGGTGTTCGACGAGCGGCTACGTGAGGTCGGGCTGCGCGGCACGCAGATGTCGCTGCTGGGGATGATCGCCAAGCTGGGCCGGCCGAGCCAGAGCGAGCTGGCCGAGGCGACGCACACCGACGCGACCACGCTGAGCCGGAATCTGGATCGGCTGGTCGAGCGCGGGCTGGCCGAGCGGGTGGCGTGCGCACGGGACAAGCGGGTGCGGCGGTACTCGCTGACCGACGGCGGGCGTGCCCTGCTGCTGGAGGCCCTGCCGCACTGGCGGGCGGCCCAGCGGGAGGTGTCCGACCGCCTTGGCGCCGACGTGTGCGAGGTGCTGCGTCAGCTCTCCGCGTCGCTGGCGAAGGACTGACGGGCTACTCGCAGCCGCGGTCGAAGGCGGTCTGGAAGGCGAGGAAGTCGAAGATGGTGAACCGGCCGTCGTCGTCGAAGTCGGCGAGTGGGTCGCCCGCGTCGAACAGGTTCTGGAACATGAGGAAGTCGAAGACGGTCAGGGCGCCGTCCTGGTCGAGGTCGGCGGCGCAGTCGAGCCCGACGATGCCGTGGAGCTCGAACGCCCATTCCTTGGGCGTGGGGTGGAAGTCGGTCATGGGTTGCCAGGGCTCGATGGCCTCGCCCGATTCGAGGGCGCCGAAGCTCCACTGGGCGGTGGCGTCGCCGTTGGTCCATTCGGGGTGCAGCGGGGCGTTGACGGGCTTACCGCCGCCGGGCGCGCAATGCGTGCGAAAGGCCAGGAAGTAGCGACCGGCCTGGAGGGGGACGCTGACGGTCATCGAGTTTCGGTAGATGGTGCCGAAGCTGGCGCTGGCCAGGCCGCTTGGCTCGACGGTGATCGCCGTGTCGGCCTGGCCCACGATGAGGTCGCCCGGCGTGCCCGAGGCGGCGTCGAACTCGTAGATGTACCAGTCTCCGCCAAGGATCACCGGCGGGTCGATCCATACCGAGTAAAAAACGATCTCGGTGATCGTGGTCGTGGTGGGCGAGCCGATGGTGAAGTCGTCGGCGGCGATCCGCAGCGAGTCGGGCATGCGCACGGCGCTGGAGGCGAACTCGGTGGCCTCGAGCGCGGCATCGCCCTGGTGGTTGATCCAGATCTTGTCCTGGGCCAAGGCGCTGGCGGAGAGCAGTGCGGCGGTGAGTACGAGTGTTCGCATGGTGTTCTTCCTCCTTTGGCGTAGGGCCGGAAGGGATACACGCGCGACACGCTGGCCGTTGCGGCCTACGGGCAGCCGGCGTCGAAGGCGGACTGGAAGGCGAGGAAATCGAAGATGGTGAAGTCGCCGTCGCCGTCGAAGTCGGCGATGGGGTCCATGGCGTCGAAGGCGGTCTGGAAGGCGAGGAAGTCGAAGATGGTGAGGCTGCCGTCGCCATCGATGTCGGCGGGGCAGGGGTTGGGCTCGAAGATGTAGGCGGCGCCGGCGCGATCGACGGGGCCATCGGCCCGGGTTGCGGAGATGGCGATGGTGTGGCCCTCGATGTGCACGCCGTTGCCAAAGAGGTCGCTCGAGTCCGTGTCGGACCCGATGAGTTGCTGGCTGAACCTCCACTGGTCATTCTCTTGAACGAAGAGGTATGCGGCTCCTGCGCTTGAGCCAAGAGTCCTGTCGTTTTGGGCACCAACGACCACCATGTCGCCATCGATGGCCACGGTGCCGAACGTGGCTCCCTGTGTGGCGGGCGAGGGCAGTTCGACTTCCTGGATCCAGTCCGACGCGTCCCGACGAAAGATGAAGGTTCTTCCGGAGAAGAAGTCCGAACGGATCGCGCCGACGATCGCTCGATCGCCGTCGAGATCGACATCCCATCCGAAGCTGTCGTTGCCACCCAGGTCTGCGCCGACGAGCTTGGCGGTTTCGGTCCATGATCCCGCGGTGAGCTCAAACACGTAGGCCGCGCCCGTTCTCAGGTCGTTGCTCTGGCTTCCCGTGTCGCCGATGAGCATGGTGTCGCCGTCGATGGCGATCGCGGAACCGAACTCCCCGGTGCCCGAAGCGTCGGAGGCCGTGAGTTTGGCCGTTTGTGGCCAGGCGTCCCCATCGCGTTCGTACACGTATGCCGCCCCGTCTTCGCCTCCAGTGATGGCGCCGACGACGATGGTGTCGCCCTCGATGGCGACGCTGTAGCCGAACCGGTCTTCCAAGGCGCCGTCATCGGCAACGAGCTCGGTGACGAATTGCCACTCACCGTCCGAGCGCTCGTACACGTAGGCCGTGCCGGCATCAACCGCAACGCCGTCGGCCAGCCAGGCGCCGACCACGGCGACATCACCGGACACGGCGACGGCCGAGCCGTAATCCGCGCCAGTCTCGGGGGTGGGCTGCCGTAGCTCGACCTCTTGCGTCCAGGCCAATCCATTGCGGACGAAAATGTACGCGGCGCCCTCGTTCTCTGATGAGCCCGGATAGCGCGGAGCACCCACGATCAGTCTCTCACCGTCGAAGCCACTCGCGTACCCGAGTTGCATGCCCTCCACCGCATCGGCGGCCGTCAGTCTCTGGGCCTGCACCCAACTCTGCCCCAGCGCCGCTCCGCTCATCGCCAGCGTCATACCGATAACCGTCATCGTCTTCATCATCATGGTTTCCTCCCAGGACGGGGTCGTGTCGTGCGCCGGGTGGCCCCGGCGGCTTTGGTGGGTCCGCGGCTTTGATACCGTCGGGCCCGCCGCGGGTTGCACCTGCTCGGAACCCCGGGGGTGGGCCGGGCTGTGTGGCCCCTGGACGTATACTTCGGGACGGATTTGGAGAGAGAACCAACTGGCCGCCGGGCCCGCTCTTGGGCCCAGGAGACGACCATGACTACCGCGAACACCAATACCACCAGCATCACGGGCTCGGGCCTGGACGCCAGCGGCCGGCCCGCGGGGGTTGATCCGGCCGCCGTCACGATCTCGGGCATCGTGCTCGATGAATCCTACGGGCCCGATAACCTGACGACCTCGCTCCAGAACTACGACCGCGACATCAACGAGCCGGGGCAGTATCCGTACACGCGAGGGCTGTACCCCCAGGGCTATCGCAGCCGGCTGTGGACGATGCGGCAGTTCGCCGGCTTTGGGAGTGCCGACGACACGAACAAGCGGTTCAAGTACCTGCTCAACGCCGGCGCGACGACCAAGACCAAGGCCAACACCGGGCTTTCGACGGCCTTCGACCTGCCGACGCTGATGGGGCGCGACAGCGATGACGCCCTGAGCGTGGGCGAGGTCGGCAAGTGCGGCGTGGCCATCGACACCATCGAGGACATGCACCGGCTGTACGCCGACATCCCCATCGATCAGGTGACGGTGAGCCAGACGATCAACGGGCCGGCGGCGGTGATATGGGCGATGTACCTGGCGATGGCCAGGCAGCGGGGGTTCGACATCGCCGACCTTGGCGGAACCCTGCAGAACGACATCCTCAAGGAGTTCCACGCCCAGAACGAGTTCATCTATCCGCCCGAGCCCAGCGTCAAGCTGGTCGTCGACACCATCGAGTTCCAGGCCAAGCACATGCCCAAGTGGAACTCGGTGAGCATCAGCGGCTACCACATCCGCGAGGCGGGCAGCACGGGGCCGCAGGAGCTGGCCTTCACGCTGCGTGACGGGATGGAGTACGTCGAGGCGTGCCTCCTTCGCGGGCTGGACATCGACAAGTTCGGGCCTCGCCTCAGCTTCTTCTTCAACAGCCACAACGAGTTCTTCGAGGAGATCTGCAAGCTGCGGGCGGCCCGGCGCATCTGGGCCCGCATGATGCGCGAGCGCTACGGCGCGCAGAGCGAGCGAAGCTGGTTCATGAAGACGCACGTGCAGACGGCCGGGTGTTCGCTCACCGAGCAGCAGCCGCTGAACAACATCGTCCGCGTGGCCTACCAGGCCATGGCGGGCGTGCTGGGCGGCTGCCAGAGCCTGCACACCGACAGCATGGACGAGACCCTCGGCCTGCCCACCGAGCAGGCCGTGAAGGTCGCGCTCCGCACGCAGCAGATCCTGGCCCACGAGACCGGCGTGACGCGCACGGTCGACCCCCTGGGCGGCAGCTACTTCGTCGAGGCGCTGACCGACGAGGTCGAGGCCGAGGCGCTGAACTACATCGGCGAGATCGACGCCATGGGCGGGGGCATCTGGAAGGGCCAGGAGGCCGGCAAGCCCACGGGCGGGTATGGCGGCGTGGTCGAGGGCATACACCAGGGCTACTTCCGCCGCAAGATCGCCGAGGCGAGTTATCGCTTCAGTGAAGAGTGCGAGGCGCACGACCGCATCATCGTGGGCGTGAACGAGTACAAGGACGACCAGGAGGGCCGGCCGATCGACATCCTGCAGATCGGCCCGGAGGTCGAGGAGACCCAGCTCGATCGCCTGAGCGAGTTCAAGAACCGCCGCAACGCCGACGAGACGAAGCGGGCGCTCGACGCCATCCGCACGGCCTGCCAGAAGGGCGAGAACGTGATGCCGCACCTCATCGAGGGCACCCTGGCGAACGCGACGCTGGGCGAGATGGTGCAGGCGATGGCGGATATTTATGGAAGGTATGCGGGGGGGCCCGAGTGGTAGGGAGGAATTGATGTGCTTGTTCGCGAATGCAAGTCGTGGTCAGCATTTCTTGAACGCATCGATGGATATCTCAAGAAGCCTTTATTGGTCAGAAGGTCATTTGTGTTTCGTGGCCAAGGCGATGCGAATTGGGATTTGTCCACGACGTTGGATCGGTATGTGAGCCGGATTGGCTCATGGGACCCCACTGAGTCACGGACTCGTCTGCTATCCGAGTTTCGCATGGAGAGTGCAGGGCTTCGCGATGCTGCCCCAGGAATTCGCTTTGGAAGCACGCAAGATGAACTACTTGGTCGGCACCATGGGCTTCCGTCTCCCATTCTGGATTGGTCGAGGTCGCCCTATGTGGCTGCGTTCTTCGCCTTCGCAGATCAAGTACATCAACAAAGTCAGCCCCCGGAAAATGTCGCGATATGGGGGTTTGATCTAAAGGGGATTACCGCTGATCCAACCGATAGTTCTCTATTGGACGAGGTTGAGGTTATTGATGATCCTCTCGCGATATCTCTCAATCCCAGAGCAATCGAGCAAGAATCGGTGTTCATTCGCATTGATGAGCGGGCTAGGCGAATGGACCAATTGCTACCGGACTATTTACGAAAATTTGTAGTTCCGGCGACAGAGCGTGACTTCGTCTTGGAAGTGCTGGATGAAATGCGCATTAACGAGCGGTCCTTGTTTCGTGATTTGGACTCTGCTGCTCGAACGGCGGCTCGGCGCGTTCGTATGATGGAGAGGCTGAAATGAGCGACGAATCATCACATGCTGAGCAGGGAATTCCGCCCGAGGACAGTCTTCTCATGCGCTTGTATGCCGAGATCGGAGTAGCGTTGGACGCTCTGCCATACACTGAGCAGTTTGATCAGCTGTACGAACGGTTCTTGGAAAACTACACCAACTGGAGTAAAGCAGACGTGTTTCGTCGGCTTACTAATTTGCGTAAGCAAGGGATGCTTCCAAGACTCGTGCGTCCTAGGGATGCTGGCTAGATGACTCTTGCAGATTATCAGCCAGTTCCTATCTAGTTCTCATCCACCCCCAACTCCTTCTCCGCAACCTCAATATCCTCCAACTCCCCCTCCGTCCCCGCCACCACCGTCGCCACCATCGCGTCGCCGGTGATATTGCAGGTGGTGCGGCACATGTCCAGCAGGCGGTCGACGCCCAGGATGGCGGCGATGCCCTCGAGTGGCACGCCCACGCTCTGCAAGACGATCACCAGCATGATGACGCCCGCACCCGGCACGCCCGCGGTGCCGATGGACGCGAGCGTGGCGGTGCCGACGATGGCGAGCTGGTCGCCCAGGCCCAGGTTCATGCTGTAGAGCTGGGCGATGAAGACGGCGGCGACGCCCTGGTACAGGGCCGTGCCGTCCATGTTGATGGTAGCGCCCAGGGGCAGCACGAAGCTGGAGACCTCGTCGCTCACGCCCAGGCGCTTCTCGACGCACTCCATCGTCACCGGCAGCGTCGCGCTGCTGCTGGCGCTGCTGAAGGCCAGGAGCTGCGCTGGGGCGATGGCCTTGTAGAACCGGCCCGGGCCCACGCCGGTGAAGAGCTTCAGGACCAATGGGTACACGGCAAACACCATGAGCGCCAGCCCGCCCACGACGCACAGGCTGTAGACCGCGAGCGCACCGAGCACCTCGAGCCCCAGGTCCGCCACCACCTTCACGATGAGCGCGAACACGGCGATGGGGGCGGTGAGCATCAACAGCTCCACGAGCTTGATGACCGCCTTGGTGAGCCCATCGCAGAAGTCGACGACGGGCTTGGCCTCCGACGGCAGGATGAGGCTCAGGCCGATGCCGATGAGCAGCGCGAGGAACACGATCTGCAACATGTTCCCCTCCGCGATGGCCGCGAAGGGGTTGGCGGCGACGAGGTCGACGATGCGCTCCCACGGGTTCAGGTCGCCGCTTGCCTGGGCGACGTCCACGCCGCCCTGGGCCGCGTCCTTGTAGTCGGTCAGCAGGCGGTCTCGGGTGTCCTGCGGCACGAACGAGCCCGGTCGCGCAATATTGGCGATGACCAGGCCCAGCGAGATCGCAACCGCCGTTGTGACCAGATAGATGCCGATGGTCTTGCCGCCAATGCGGCTGAGCTTGGTGAGGTTATTGAGCGTGCTGACGCCCACGATGAGGCTGAACAGCACGATGGGCACGGCGATGAACCGCAGGCCGCGCATGAACAGGTCGCCCACGAAGCCGTTCAGGTTGCGGACGAAGCGGGCGGCGTGGGCGAGGAAGCTGGCGTCCTGGTTGGCCTCGACCGCGTCCTTGGCCAGGAAGGCGGGCACGTCGTCGACGCCCATGGCGTTCCAGGTGCCGCCGGTCCACGCCAGGTTGATGATGAGGCCCACGGCGATGCCGGCGACCAGGCCGATGATGATCTGCCAGTGCAGGGCCAGGCCCCGGCGGGAGGGTTTGCGGCCCGGAGCGGTGGGGTGGGCGTCGGCCATGTGCTTCTCCTGCGAATGCCTTCTCGGAGTGATCGTCGGATCGGCTAGTGATTCCGCCAACCCTATGCGGCCGGCGGTCGGGGGCCGTTACCATACGGCGTGGCGAGGAACCAGCAAGTCAGCAGCCGCCGATACCGGCACTACATCCAGCGCGAGCGAGAACGCCGCCGGGAGTCCAAGGAGCCCACCAGCGACCCGCTGGCGAAGAAGGGCAAGCGCTCCCGAGGCTTTGGCACGCTAGCCAGGGAGTTCTGGAAGCTGCTGCGCGGCCACCGCGGCATGGTGGTCGCCTCGCTGGTCACGCTGACCATCGCCACGGGGCTGGGCCTGCTCCTGCCGCTGTCGACCAAGATCGCCCTGGATTACATCCTGAGCACCGACCCCGGGCTCGCCGGCCTGGCCGAGAGCCTGCCCGCACCCCAGCGCGAGCGGGCGCTGGACTATCTCGGGGGGCTCGGCGACGAGCAGCTCGGGGACCTGCGCTGGAAGGCGCTGCTCATCCTCACCGGGAGCATGATGGTCGTGTCGGTGCTGGGCGTGGCCTTCGGGCTGTGGGGCCGCTGGCACATGACGCGGCTGACCAAGCGCGTGCAGGCGATGTTCCGGCGACGCGTGTTCGAGCACGCCGCCCGCCTGCCGCTGCACCGCGTCCAGGCCATGCGCTCGGGCGGGGTGTCGAGTATCTTAAGAGAAGACGCCGGCGCGGCGGCCGAGCTGCTCTTCGGCATGATCTACAACCCCTGGCGCGCGGCCATCACGCTGCTGGGCGCGCTCATCGCCATGGCGGTGGTCGACTGGCGGATGCTGGTGGGGGCGGTCTTCCTGCTGCCGGTGGTGTGGGTCACCCACCGCGCGTGGATCGGCCGCATCCGCCCCATCTACCGGGATACCAGGAAGACACGCAGCGACATCGACGCCCACGCCACCGAGGCGTTCGGGGGCGCAAGGGTCGTCCGCGGCTTCCACCGCGAGCAGCAGGAGGCCGCCCGCTTCACCGGGGGCGTGCACCTGATGGCCCGCCAGGAGCTCCGCGCCTGGTGGTGGAGCCGGTCGGTCGAGCTGGTCTGGTCGGTCATGATCCCCGCCGCCAGCGCGGGCGTGCTGCTCTACGGCGGGGCGGCGGTGCTTGGGGGCACCATGACCATCGGCGACGTGATGATGTTCTCGGTGTACCTGCTGTACCTCTTAGGCCCCATCGAGGCCCTGGCCGCGAGCGCCACGCAGATCCAGAACGCCTTATCAGGCCTCGACCGCTCGCTGGACTTGTTAGAAGAGCCCCTCGAGTTCGCCGACACCAGGGGCGGCGCCACCGCCATGCCCGCCCACGTGCACGGCCGCATCACGCTCGAGGGCGTGTGGTTCGAGTATCCAAGGAGCAAGAGGGCCGAGCCGGGCGAGCCCGAGGCCGAGCCCGACTACGTCCTCCGCGATATTAACTTAGACGTCCCCGCCGGCTCGACGGTCGCGCTGGTGGGCCGCAGCGGCAGCGGCAAGACGACGCTGTGTAATCTCGTCGCCCGCTTCTACGACCCCACCCGCGGCCGCGTGCTGCTGGACGGCGTGGACCTGCGCGACATCGACGTGGACAAGTACCGCGCCCTACTCGGTGTCGTCGAGCAGGACGTCTTCCTCTTCGACGGCAGCATCTATGAGAACATCGCCTACGCCCGGAGGTGGGCCACCGAGGAACAGGTCCGCGAGGCCGCCCGCGTCGCCAGCGCCGACGAGTTCATCGAGGAGCTTGGCGAGGGCTATGGCACCATCGTGGGCGAGCGGGGCGTGCGCCTCAGCGGCGGCCAGAAGCAGCGCATCGCCATCGCCCGGGCCGTGCTGGCCGACCCGAAGGTTCTTATATTGGACGAGGCGACGAGCAACCTGGACACCCACAGCGAGAAGCTCATCCAGCGCGCCCTGGCCCAGCTCACCAGCGAACGCACGACGTTCGTCATCGCCCACCGCCTGAGCACCATCCGCCACGCCGACGCCATCGTCGTCATGCACAAGGGCCAGGTCACCGAGGTCGGCACGCACGAGGAGCTGCTTGCCCGCGGCGGGGCGTACGCGGGGCTGGTGCAGGCGCAGGTGGAGGATGTGGAGGAGAAAGTGGCGGAGCGATAAATGGGCAGATGGGCAAATAGGATTTGAATCCCATTTGCTGCTTTGCCCATCTATCGCTTTGCTGATTTCAGCGCTTCTCAGCTCGCCTTCGTCTCCACCACCGGGCCCTGCGCAATGATCTGCGCCTGGTTCCCCCCGCCGAAGCGGACGGTGAAGTAGCTGGGGTTGCCATCCTTCGTCGAAGTCTGGGCCGTCACCACGTAGGTGAGCATGGTCGAGCCCTCGGGCAGGCTGCCGTCCTCGAACTCGCGCTTCTTGGCGTTGAGCAGGAAGTTATACGGCTGCTGCGCGCCGCCTTGCCGCAGCACCTTGTACGTCACGCCCTTGACGCCCGGGGGGTGCTCGCAGTCGAAGGTGAACTTCAGATTCCCGCTCTGGAGCAGCTGCACCTGGAAGTCGGTGGCCACGCCGGGCGCGGGCGTGGGCCCGGGCTTGGGGGGGATGGGCAGCTGGGCGGCGGTGAGCACCGCGTCGCGGTTTGGCTGGGTGCGGGCGAAGCCGCGGACCTGCACGACCTGGGCCGCGGCGGTGGAGCGCATCGTCGTGGCGGCGGTGCGGTACTCGGCCCCCTTGGCCACGGCCGCGGCCAGGAGCGCC
>JBITAF010000045.1:0-15823 GCA_044440025.1 Phycisphaerales bacterium JB060
GGCCTGAGCGCCCGGCTCGAAGCTCTGCGGATCGACCGCGCACCCCACGCGGGCCACCCCCGCCAGCGTCACGCTGTTGGCCTCGGGGGCCTTGACCACCGACACCGGCTTGCCCGCAGGCCGGCCAAGCGAACGCTCCGCACGCTCCACCGCCTCGGCGAACCACGAGCCATCGGCACGCGCCGCCAGCCCGCGCCGGACCGACTCGGCCACCAGCATCTCGCTGGCCTCGATGGCATCTCGGAGCGCCCGGCGGGACTTCTCATCGGCCGCCGCGATGGCGGGGTCGTCGGCCTGGAGATCGTCGGTCTGCATGCTGCGCCACGACACAAGCGCGGCCGAGAAGTCCTCCCGGGCGCGCTCGAAGGTGGACACCGCCTCGTGCTCGGCCGGCAGCATGGCCAGATTCCAATCCTCCAGCGCGTTCAGAAAACGCATGAGCTGCTTGCGCGCCAGCTCGAGCGAGAGCAGGTAAGGCCGCTCGCGCTGGGGCAGAAGGGTGGTGGTCAGCAGGGCCCTGCGGTCGTCCCCGACGGAAGCCTCACCCTCCCAGGGGGCGTACAGGACTTCCAGCGAGACCGGGCCGGGGTTCTGGGGAGCCACCGTGAGCAAGCCCTGGTCGACGCGGATCTCGCCGGGCGCGGTCGCTCCGTCGGCCGCCACGATGCCCGCGTGGGCCAGAGGCCAGCCGTCGGCCGGCTTCCCATCGCGATGCACGAAGAACTTCAGCATGCGCCTGCGTCTCTCCAAGGGGCCTTGGTGGTCCTTCGGCCTCGCCCTGGGCCGCGCCCACTACCATACGGCCATGCCAAGCGCCGAGCCGTCCCAGGGGGCCACGATAGCCCAGACCCGCCTCAACCTCTCCATGTTGCACCGCGGCAAGGTCCGCGAGGTCTACGACATGGGTGAGAACCGGGTTGCGATTGTCGCCACCGACCGCCTCTCGGCCTTTGACGTCGTGCTGCCAACCCCTATCCCCGGCAAGGGCCGCGTGCTGACCACCCTCTCGGCCTGGTGGTTCCGCTGGCTGGAGGCCAGGGGCATGGGCCCCACGCACTTCATCAGCGACCGGGCCGATCTTCCCGAATCGGCCTTCGGCATCGAGAACGCCACCACACAGGCCCAACTGGATGGCCGCACCACCATCGCCCACCGGGGCGACATCATCAAGCTCGAGTGCGTCGTGCGCGGCTACCTCGAGGGATCGGGCTGGAAGGACTATCGGGCCGCGGGCGTTGTGAGCGGTGTGGACCTGCCCAAGGGCCTGAGGCAATGCGATCGCCTGCCAGAGCCGATCTTCACCCCCAGCACCAAGGCCGAGCCGCCCGAGCACGACGAGCCGATCTCCATCGACCGGGCCGCCGAGTTCCTCGGTGCTGACCTGGTGGGTGATCTCCGCGACAGGTCCCTTGCGATCTACAACGCCGCGACGGAGCATGCGGCCGGCCGCGGCATCATCCTGGCGGACACCAAGTTCGAGTTCGCCTGCCCGATGGATGCGACCAAGGGCTCGCGTGAGCCGATGCTGGCCGATGAGGCGCTCACGCCCGACAGCTCACGCTTCTGGCCTGCCGATCAGTACGAGCCCGGGCACGCCCAGCCGAGCTTCGACAAGCAGTTCGTGCGCGAGTATTTACTGGGGCTGGTCGAGTCTGGCCGGTGGGACAAGTCCGACCCGGGCCCGGAACTGCCACGGGCCGTGGTCGATCAGACCGCCGATCGCTACGAGACGGCGTTGCGTCTGCTGACCTCATAGGCCCGGCTACCTGGTCACTTGACCTCTCGCTGGATCTGCTCGCCTCGCTGGCCAAACTCCCGATCGAGCATGGCGCGAAACGCGGGCATGCCCTCAGGCTCTGGGAAGACCGAGTCGAAGCTGCGGCCCTCGACCACGGGGTTGCCCTCCTCGTCGTCAAAGATGGGCTTGAAGCGAAGGTACAACTCGTCGTAGGCCCACTTGCGCAGCTCGGGTGGCGCGTTGTTGTACGCGGCCTGCGCGAAATCGATGTTCAACTGCGGCACCAGCAGCCCGAACGTCTGCCCGGCCACGAAGTCGAAGCGGCGGTCGAGGAACTCCATGCGGACCGTGCCCAGGCCCGACTCCTTGATCTGCTCCTCGCGGTAGGCCGCGTGGTACATCTTGGCGTACTCCGTGGCCCGCTCGAAGACCTCGTCGTCGCCCGCGACCAGCCCGGTGAGGTATGCGTCGTACAGCGAGCCCACGACCTCCTGGAGCGCCACCGTCGGAGACCCAAGCCGGTCGACCAGCTCGGCCCGCACGAAGCGATCGATGTCCTGCGCCAGCCACTGGGCCCGGCGATCGTCGTTCCTGTTCGCAAAATCAAACAGGGCCAGCTCGTTCTTCATCTCCTCGGCCAGATCGCGGTTGCCACGGCGGTAGACGTACCGGATGGCGTCCTTCATCATGTTCTCGTAGCCGGCGGCGTACGAACTGTAGGCCCGGTCGTTGTCGTAGTAGCTGCGCTCGACAACGTCCGCCAGGATCTCGCCGTACACCGGCACGAACGCGGGGTCGGGAATGCCGCGATAAAACGGCTGGCGTCCGCCATCGCTGAGCATCATGCCGTTGTAGTCGAACCACAGGTTGCCGGTACGCCAGAGCTCCTGGATGGCCTGCACCACGAGGCGATCAGTGTTGATGAAGTCGTAGTCCTTGATATTGATCGGTTCGATGCGCGTCAGCCCACCCTCGACGCCCTTCTGCGCCCAATACAATGCGTGGGACGCGGGGTGGCGCCAGTCGAGCGGGCCGTAGGTGGTGGTATACCGCAGCATGCGCCGCGGCTCCATGTTGAAATCCTCGCGAAGCACCCTCTTCCGCGTGTATGCGAGCAGCGCATCCCACGCCTGCTCGAACTCGGGGTCATGCACCAGCTCGGTGGTGTCCAGGAACTTCTGGTCGGCCGAACCGCGCAGCTCGGGCCACACCGCCGTGGCCCGGGCCATGCGCACGCGGGTGACCGTCTTGAGCATCTTCTGGCTGGTGGGGTCGATGTCCAGCGCCACCAGCCGATCGATCAGCTCGCCCACTATCGGCTGCTCCTGGACGAGCTGCGTGAGTGTTTCTGGGGCCTGCGCAATCGGCCGTAGCCAGTCCTCGAACTGGGCGATCCGCGTCTCGCGTGTGTAGTCGCCACCGATGCCCATGGGCGGCGGACCTAGGAGCTCGTGCCATTCGGCGGCCAGTTGCAGCTTGTAGTACCAGTGGGCATCGTCGGCGTACGCCTGCACCTTATGCAGAAACAGCCACGCCAGTTCCTTATGCACCACCATGTCGGTGGGGTTGTGCTTGACGCCCTCCATCCGCAACAGGTCGATGCCCTGGCTGACCCAGTTCCACCGCTCGGATTCGGTGTTTGTGGTGACCGAGATGTTGTACGCCATGTTCCAGGCGTGGAATGCCCACACCTGCGGGAATCGAGGCTGCAGACGCGTGATGGCGCGGGCAAGGTCGACCGCCTCGTAATACTTGCCCTCTTCCTTCAGCTCATTGGCACGGATCCACAGGATGTTCACGAACAGGCCCCGGAACGCACCCATCGCGATGCCCAGGGCGACCTGCGGCGGGTCGCCCTCCTCGGCCAACTCGGTGTACGAGAGCTTGTGGCGTCCGGCCGACGCGGTCAGGTCGGCCGACACGAACCCCGACAGCCCCAGCAGCAGGAAGCACGCCACCACGGAGATTAACTGCATCATCCGGCCTGTTGGCATCGCGTCTCGCCTCCGTAAGGGGTCAACGTGGCACCGCGCCACCCAACTGCTACGCCGCCCACGGCGCTCGGGATCACTGCCCCGAGTAGATCGCAAGCTCACGTGATCGGAACACAAACCAGCCCACGCCGAACAGGAGCACGCACCAGACGCCCAGCACAATCATGCCCTGGGCCAGGCTGCCCCACGACACGTACTCGCCCTGCACCAGCTTCTCGGTCGGGTTCAGCTCGGCGTACACCCTGAAAACCCAGATCACACCCGCCGAGATGACCTCGACCACGGCCAGGATGGCCGGCCCGATGCCCTCCCCATAGAACGGGTTGTACACCTCCAGGGATTCCTCAAGGAACATGGCACTCTCGGCCGCAAAGAACGCGCCGAACGCCACCAGGCACGCCACCGGGAAGCTCAGGGCCGTCGAGGCCGCAATCGCCAGCAGCGAGAGGAACGCCAGCTTGATCCACAGCACCGCCACGACGCGCAGGAAGTTCATGCGGTACCCGCCGACGCTGTAGCTCAGCTCCAACCCGCCCGGCGGGAAGGTGATGGTCCTGGGGTTGCCCATGATGCCGCGCTGCCCATCGGAGGACTGCACCATCGAGCCATTCACGATCGTCACTTCGAGTTGCCCCTCGTCGTTGATAGCCGAGGGCGGTATGTCGTCGATGATCAGTGTCTGCGCGAGGCGAACCTCCCGCTCGTATGGGAAACCGCCGAAATCGAAGATGATCCGGTAGGTCTCGTCGGGCATGTTGGCGCCCGACTCCACACGATATCGAAGCAGCAGCGGCGCGTCCTGCTGGGCGGCCTTTTCCAGCCCCTCGAAGTAGTAGGTCTTGGCCTGCCCGGGCTCGATCGACCGCAGCCGAGCGATGTAGTTCTTATACAAATCGTCACGCACCTGGGTACGCGTCTGGGGTTCCTCGGCGATCTCCTGAAACTCCGCCAGAGCCTCACGTTGGTCAATAAACTGATCAACCAGTCTCGAGAACTCCTCGCTGTCCTTGGCCATCGGCACGCCGATATCCCGGGCCTCGCGGGCCTGCAGAACCTGGTTGTGCAGGATTCGGCGGTCTTCGCTCAGCACCGCTCCGCCCATCTCCACGCCGCGGGCGACGTACGCCTCACGCTCACCGTCGGCTGGCTGCTGGCGCAGGTACTCGGCGAACAGGAAGATGCCCGCGCCGCACACCAGCAGCAACGCCGCGTTCAGCGTGATCACGCCCAGCCACTTACCCAGCAGGTACTTCCATACCGAGACCGGCTTGGTCATCGTCTGCCAGATGATCTTGTCGCGCTGCTCGAACGCGAGTGTCGCCGCCGACAGCAGCAGCGTCAGGATCGCGAGCATCCAGAACGCACCCGCCGTCCCGTACTGAAGGAACGCCTGCATCCGGTAACGCAGCGGCGTGCCCTCGTTTAGCAGCATCGGCACCGCGGCCAAGCCCAGGATCAGCAGCACGATGAAGACCAGCGACACCTTCATCCGCACGGCCTCGGCCAGCACGTTCCGCGCCACCGCGAACACCGGGCCCGAGGGGATCGACAGCAGCAGACGCAGCACCTCGAGCACCGCGATGAACCAGAACGCCAGCGTCGCGGCGCCGATGATGATCCGCGCCACCGCCTCCGTATTCGGGCCAGCCCGGCCGAAGTACACGAGCAGGAGCATCGGGCCGGCCACCAGCATCACCGCAACATTCAGCAGGATGTAGGTCAGCCCCAGGCCCAGCCAGATGATCACCAGCGAGGCGCCAAGCCCCACGCCCAGTCCCAGCGTCACCGCCAGTGGGCTGCGATCCTGGGCCAGCACATTCTGCACGATCCGCTGCTGACGCTCGACCTGAGCCCGCACCAGCGGATCCTCGATCTCCGACGTGTCAAAGAACTCGACCTGATCGCTCGCCCGATCGGCGGCGTTTGACTGAGCGAGGTACGCGATGCCCGCGGCGACCGCCAGAGCCAGCACCAACACCGACGCGACGATCTTGAAGCCGCGAGACTTTTGGAGGCGATCGATGCGGGCCCACAGCTTGATCATCGCGCCCTGCCCTTGCCCTTCGCACCGTCGTCCGCGTCATCTTCATCGCGGCCTTCTGGCTCGTCCAGCAGCGAACCGATCATGCCAAGATCGACCTCGGCGTCCGCCTGCTTTGGCTCGGGCTTGGGCTCATCTTCCAGAAGTTCCTCGACGACCACCTCGTCCACACTCTGGGGTTCGGGCTCGGGCTGGGCTTCCTGGGACGCCTCGACCTGGGGTTCGGGTTCCTCGCGAACCAGATCGCTGATAAGCGCCTCGCCCTCGTCTCGCTGCTCGCTCTGGGAACGCAGGAACTCGGCAGTCAGGCCACCGCTGGTGGCGCCCGCTGTCTCCAGCCGCTCGGCCTGTGCCTCTTCCACGATCTGCATGAATAGCTCTTCGAGCTTCTGCCGCGGGTGGGAGACACGCTGTACCGCCCTGGCCCCCCCCGTCCGCCGACGGATGACCTCGTCGATCTCGGCCAGGGTCGCCTCGTCGAGCGTGTCGGCCTCGATTGTCGTGCGGTCGGTCGCGTCGAGTAACTGCTCGCGCGTGCCCTCTTTGCGGATGCGTCCGCCGTAGAGCACCACCATGCGGTCGACCACGTCCTCGACATCGGCCAGCAGGTGGCTCGAGAGCAGCACCGTCTTGCCCCGTCGTCCCAGCTCGACGATCAGGTCCTTCACTTGCCGCGTGCCGATGGGGTCCAAACCGGTGGTCGGCTCATCGAGGATGAGCAGGTCGGGGTCGTTGATGAGCGCCTGGGCCAGGCCGATGCGCCGCTGCATGCCCTTGGAGTACTCACGCACCTGGCGATACTGGGCCGCCTTGAGGCCCACCATCTCCAGCAGCTCATCGATGCGCTTCTGGCGCGTCCCGTGGTCCAGGCCGAAGAGTCTGCCGTAATAGTCCAGGGTCTCGCGCGCGTTCAGGAATGGGTAGAGATAGCTCTCCTCGGGCAGGTACCCGATGCGCTTCTTGATCTGCACGTCGCTGGGAGATCTGCCGAACACGGCCACCCGCCCCTTGGTGGGCTTGAGCAGGCCAAGCATGATCTTGATGATCGTGCTCTTGCCAGAGCCGTTGGGCCCCAGCAGCCCGAAGATCTCGTGCGGGCGGATCTCAAAGGTCACGTCCATCACCGCACGCGCCCGAGGCCGCATCCAGAAATCACGGAAGGTCTTGCTGAGCCCCTGCACGGCCAGCACCGGCCGAGTCGAAGACTCCGGCTGGCTGGGCGCGCCCGGTTGCTGCGTGGTTGCCGTCTGCGTCATGCCGATGCTCGCTTCCTGTGACTTCCCGTCCGCCACTCAGCCGCCGAACTGGCGCATCTCGGTATCGGTGCGGAACTCACGATCGCGATTGCGCCGCTCCCGCCGCTCCTGCGCCTCGCGATTGAGCCGCTCCTGCTCGATCTCGCCGATAAGCCGGCGGATCTCCGGATCTGGATTCACCAGCAGGTTCAGCCGGCCGCGAGGCAGCTTGATCACTTCCACCGTGTCCCGCGAGAGCACCACGTCCATCATCCGAGCCCAGTCGCTGCGGAGCACCAGGTCCGGGTTCTGCTGATATTGCGGCAGCTTTACGTTGTACAACGCCAGCATGAGCTTGGCCGACTGCTCGGCCTCCACCCGCTGCTGCTGGGCAGTGTTGAGAATCTGCGAGACCTCTCCACTCACAGGGAAGCTCTGGACCTGACCGTCGATCTCCACCGGCTCGCCGGCCAGCAGCAGATGGATCTTCTCCAGGATCGCCTCCTGCGTGTCCTCCTCGCCGAGTTCGACGGCCTCCTCATACCGGTTGATCTGATCGAGGATTGGCCTTGCGGCGGCGCCGGCCACGCGGGCGAGCTCGTTGGACGAGTAGCTCTCGGCCTGCACGCGCTGCGACTGGCTCTGGCTCTCGGCGGTCTGCACCTCGGTGAACGCCTGCCACACGCTCAGCGGCGGGGTGCGCGTGCTCATGGAGAGGGTCTCGACCACGATGCCCGCGTCGATCGCCTCGAGCGTCTCCTGGGCGATGCGCTGGGCGCGACTGGCAACACCACCGGCCGCACCGGTCTCGCGGAGCAGATCGTCGATCGTCGTCGTCGACACCGCGCGGATCACGCCCCGCTGCACCGCCGTCCGCACGATTGCCTCCTCATCCTCGGGCGTGATGTTGCTAGCAAACTCCCGCGGGTCCTCACGCCGATACACGATCGTCCACTGCGTGTGCACCAGGTTCTGGTCGCTGGTGATCAGTGCTCCGTCTCGCTCGGGGTCCAGCGAACTGCGAGGCGAACGCGCCATCTCCTCGAGCGAGCGGCCTCGCTCGCGGTCCTCCACCCGGAACCAGAACTCGTCCTCGAGCTTCACCGTCCGCTGGCCCGTCTGCACGCGCACCAACTGCCCCAGCGGATAGGGCAGCGTCCACGTGAAACCCGGGGTCACCGTCTCGGCAGACGGGCGGCCGAACTGCACCTTGATGCCACGCTCGCCTGCGTTCACCGCGCGGAAGCCGCTGAAGATGTAGATCAGCACCAGGCCCACGATGGCCAGTTGCAACAGCCGGTACATCGTGCGGAACGCCGCGGCCAGCGACTCATTGGCCGCGTGCATGTCGTTGATGGCCTGCTCGCCGCCCCCGCTGTCGGCACGCAGGCGGACCGATGCCTCGCGTGTGGGCGCGGCGCTGGTCTTGTCCTCGCCCAGCGCAGGAAGCATGGACTCCAGGGACTCGTCCCCGGGCCCACCGTCCGGGCCGGTCCGGTCATTCTCGCCGCGATCGGTCGGATCACTCATCGCCGCGGGCCTCCACCTCGTCCGACATCCCCGTAAACGCGCTGGTGCCGGGTATCTCGCCCGACTCGGTCGACTGGAACAGCGCCGGGTCCAGCAGGTTCAGCCCGGGCGTGTCGGTCGAGAACAGCAGCGTGGCCCGGCCGAACATCGCCTCCTCGAGCAGTTCCAGGTTCTTCAGGTAAATCGCCAGCCCAGGCACCTCGCTCATCTGCGCGAGGTAGCGGGCCGCCTCCTGATCGCCCCGGGCGCGGATCTGCCGCGCCCGGCTCTCGGCGAACGCCAGAATCTTGTTCGCGTTACTCTCGGCCCGCGACCGGATGGCCCCCGCCTCGCTCTGCCCGCTCTGCTGCAGCCCGGTCACGATGCGGGCCCGGTCTTGACGCATCCGCTCCAGCGCCGCCTCGGTGGTGGACTGCGGCAGGCTTGTCCGGGCGATGCCCGCCTGCACCACCTCGATGCCGAACGAGCGCTCGCCCTGGCCTTCCAGGTTCGACTTCATCTGCGCCAGCACGCGTCCCTCGAGTTCTTCGAGCAGCGACGCGGACTCATCGGGCGTGAATAGCTCTGACATCGAGTAAGCGCTCAACTCCGACATCGCGGTCCGCAGCGACTCTTCCACCAGCGTGGCGGCGGCCTCGTAGTGGTCGGCCGCACGCGGGCCCGAGTTGCTGAAGCGGCGATAGAACGTGCCCACCTGATCGGGCTTCACACGCCAGATCGCGAACGCGCCCACGATGAGCTGCCGGTCGTCACGGGTCTGGTAGGTCTCGATGCGCGCCTGCGAGAGCCGGTTGGTCGTCTCGTACTTGGTCACGCCCTCGATGGGGTAGAACCACTTGAACCGCAGACCCGGTTCGGTGACCTCCTTGGAGACCTCCCCAAAGTACGTGACCACCGCCGCTTCGGTGAAGCGCACCGTGAAGGTCATCGCGTAGACCAGCAGGACGATCACGAAAAGGATCGCCACGCCGAACGTCAAGATGAACTTGGGCATGCCAGAAAACACTCCTGCTGCGCGGGTTGCGTCACCGCGACCCGCCTGTGCGCCATCACGAAAAGGTCAGCCGCCGTCCGACGACGAGAAATCATCCTGCAGAATCGCCCCACCCTGGCGGTCGTGCGTCAGGTCGACCTCCATCGCCACATCCTCGCGGCCGGGCACGATCATCACACGCTTGCCATCCAACGCGTTGAAGAAGCGATCCAGGTAGAGCTGCGCCCGGAAGTACGGGCGGTTGGCACGGTCGGCCGCCGCTTGGCCCATCGCAAGCTGCGCCTCGCCCCACTGGCCCATGTGCCGCTGCCAACGCTCGGCCTGCGCCTCGGCGATCAGCGATGCAGCCTGCCCGCCGGCCTCGGCCAGCAGGCCATCGATCTTCAACTCCTGCGCCACGATCTCAGCTTCAAGCTGCTCGTCCACGTCGTCGCCACGCTGCGACTGGAGCCGATCCAACCAGTCGATCTCCGCCACGATCTCGTCGGCCAGTTCGACCGAGCCCACCACGCGGGTTAGAGAACGGATGGCCTCGGCCTGGGCCGCGTTCAACTGCGCCTGGTAGCGCTGCTCCTGCTCAACGACCTGCCCGTACTGCAACGCCACCGAAGCCGGAGGCGACACGCCCGCCACGCCCACGGACAGGATGCGGATCACGGGCTCGCCGTTCTGCTTCGGGTTCACTCGCGTGAACTCGGCCTCGAGCCGCTCGCGGAGCTCATCGCCCATCTCGGGACGCTTCGCGCCCAGCAACTCATCGACACGCGTCCTCAGCAGGTAACGCATCACCACCTTCTGGGTCAGCCGGTCGAGCAGGTCCAGGTGCGCGCCGTCCTGAGTGAACAGCTCCCACGCCTCGACGTCGTCGATGGTGTACCGCACCGGCACCTCGACGCGGAGCATGCTCAGGTCGCGGCCAAACTCTACATCCGAGACCGCCTCGACCTCTCGGCGAGACGGCTGCACCAGCATGGTCGACTCGTTCTCGGCCATCAGGTTGGTCCACAGATACGCCTCGGTGTCGAGCGCGCGCGGCGCGCTGGCGCCCATGATCTCGCGGACCGTGCTCGTCGACCGGCCAACCAGGCTGGGCAGGCGGTCCTCGTCGCGCACGAAATAGCCCGGGACCTCGATCCGATCGATCGGCCAGGGGAGCTTCAGATGCAGCCCGGGCTCTACGTTGGCCTTCACCACGCGCCCGAAGCGCGTGTGGATGCCGGTCTGATCAGGACGCACGACCACCACCGCCGACATCGCCCACAGCACCAGGCCCGCCGCCAGCACCAGCATCCACGCACGCCGAATCAGCAGCCGGTACATCCAGCTGCGAGACACCTCGTACCCAAACTGGTAATCGATCGCCCCGCTCACCGACTCGGCCACCACCTCGGGCGAGGCAACAGGGCCAAGCAGGCGGGAAGCGAACGGTGGACGGAAGCCCTCGTCGGGCTTCCGCGGGCGGTAGAGCTCCAGCAGGAAGTTCAGGATCGACTCGGCCCCGAACACCACCAGCAAGATCGGCGAGACGTACAGCATCGCCCGGATCACGTCGTTGCTGCCGAGTTGGTCGACCACGTGCCCCGCGCCGACCAGAAGGCCGAATAGCCCCGTGCCCGCCGCGATGGTCGCACCGCCCTGGAGCGCCTGCCACGCCGGCCGCTTGGCCATGCCCGCCGTGTACCGGCTGAACATGAAGCCGATCACCGCGATCGCAAGACCGAGGGTCAGGCCCACCAACTCGTACGGAGGGGCCACGAAGTTATCCGGATCGGCAAGCTCCCGGCCGGGCCCGATCCGCAGCAGGCCAGCCAGAATCGCCGCGGCCCCGAACACCAGCCCCACCGCCGGCACGGCCACGGTCCGGATCAGCTTGAGCCGCCGGCCAGCGATCCGAAGGCCGCCCTCGGCCTCCTCAAACACCGAACTAGTCGCCGCGTCGGTCGCCGCGAAGGCCTCGGCCTCCATCGCTTCGATCCGCTCGCGTCGGTGCTGGTCGTACAGAATCAGCAGCACGATCCAGGGCAGGATCCCCACCAGCGCGAACACCGAGCCGGTTACGGCCGTGGGCTCGCGACCCACGATGCCGTAGACCAGCAACGCCACGCCGAAGAGGCTCTGGAAGATCAGCCCCAGGATGCAGTGGCTCGCCGCACGCTTGTAGGTATTGAAATCGCCCGACATCCAATCGCTCCCAGCAAGTCCCACGCTGCCGACAACCCAGAAACGGGCCGGCCAGATATGGGCCGACCGAACAGGTCCGGCGGGCGACGTCGCCGCCCCGGGCCCCGGACCGCCCATTCTCACGCCCCGGGGCTCTGCTTTCAACAGGCCCGGGACGAGTTTCACCGCGTTCTCGCTCGCCCCTCCCAGAGCTCAAACGCCCCAGAACCATCTGGACGCATTGGCCAGCTACGAACCGAGCGGACCCGGGTTCGCACCCGGGTCACAAGAAATTCACCCCGACACCGACCCCGAGGCCCACCAGGGGCGAATCATTGCATCGCCCGCTTGCCCACGGCACCTGACACGACCTGAATGGCGAACAACCGCGTCCGACGGGGAGGCCCATGCTCAGCCAGCTCTTCACCATTGCTCGCAACACCTTTGTCGAGAGCGTGAGGCAGCCCATCCTGCTGCTGCTCATCCTCATCAGCGGGCTCTTGCAGGTATTCAACACGTGGACCTCGGCCTTCAGCATGGGGCGGAGCAGTTCCGCCGAGGTCTACGGAGACAATAAACTCCTGCTGGACGTAGGGTTAGCCACTATCTTCGGCGCCGGTGTGCTCATGGCCGCGTTCCTCGCAACGGCCGTCATATCCAGCGAGATCGACCGCAAGACCATGCTCACCGTGGTCAGTAAGCCCATCGCGAGGGCCTGGGTCGTCGTCGGAAAATACCTGGGCGTCGCCGCCGCCATCACTGGCGCCGTGGTCATCATGCTCCTCTTCCTGCTCTTGGCCATCCGCCACGGCGTGCTCACCACCGCCGGTGACCACCTGGACATGCCCGTCATCCTCTTCGGCCTTGGGGCCGTGCTGGGCTCGCTCCTGCTCGCCGCAGCGGGCAACTTCATGTACGGCTGGTCGTTCAATCAGACCGCCGTCATCGCCTTGCTGCCCCTGGTCGCCCTGGCCTACATCGGCGTGCTGGTGATATCCAAGAAGTGGGAGGTCCAGCCCATCGGCACCGACTTTCCGGTCAAGATCGTGACAGCTTGCCTGGCGATGGTGCTGGCCATCCTCGTGCTCACCGCAGTGGCAACCGCCGCCAGCACCCGGCTGGGCCAGGTCATGACCATCGTCGTCTGCGCGGGCGTGTTCATCGGCGGCCTGCTCTCCAACTACTTCCTGGCCCGCCAGGCCTTTACCAACAACATCGTCGGCGTCGTCGACTTCGCCCAGCCACCGGAGGTCGGCGAGAACGACCCCTCGGCCCGGGGCGCCTTTATGGAAGTCTCACTCAAGGAACCACCGCGCATCGAGGTCGAGCCCGGAGACCCGTTCTACTACGGGCCCAACCCCAATGGCGTCGCCCTGGTCACCGGTAACTTCACACCCTTCTCGGGAGATCCCACCGATACCCCGAGCCTTTTTGAGCCAGCCACCCCCAGCGGCCTGATCGTCCAGAGCGTCAACGGTACGGATCTGACGATCCAGAATATCGGACGTAATCCACTACAGCTTTTCCGAGAGCCCCAGCGCGACGATTTCGTCTTCATCACCCCCACCCAGGTCGAACCCCTCTCAGCCACCCTGTGGGCAATCGTTCCCAACATGCACTACTACTGGTTGCTCGATGCGGTAACCCAGAACCGCGAGGTGCCCGCATCCCACCTATTCAAGATCGTCGCATACGCCATTTTGCAGATCGCCGCCTTCCTCGCGCTGGCGATCGCCCTGTTTCAGCGGCGAGATGTAGGGTAAACCCTTTAAACCACGGCCGTTTTATCGCGTATCATTTGTTTGTCTAGGCTCGACGAAAGTGTCCTCTCGAGCGGCGGCTGTTCCCGCCATGCATCGCCAACACGCTCCGGCCTCTCGCCGGCACCGACCCCATCGGAGGCTCATCATGTCATCCCTCCTCGAAGGCATCGAAGTTAACGAGTCCGGCAGTGGTTCCAAGAAGTCCTCCGGCGGCCCGGATCCCAAGGTCATCAAGCTCTCGATCGCGGTGGTCCTGTTCCTGATCGCAGGCGTGCTGATCGCCATGCAGTTCGACATCATCCCCGCCCCGTGGGGCGGCGGCACGGTCACGAACAGCCAGGGCGAGGTGATCCAGTACACCCCGCCCACCGAGGCCGAGCTCAAGCAGAACATGGAACAGCTCAAGCGCGAGGAAGAAGAGTTCATCAAGCGCGGCGGAACCATCGGCGGCTCCTGACCCGAACGATCCGAAGCAGTCACAGAAAAGAACCCTCGCCGGGTCCGCAAGGGATCGGCGAGGGTTACTGCATAGTTTCCGGGCTTTTTCCGGGCTTTGCCGGGCGTCCGCCCCCGTTAATCTTCGTCATTCTGCGAGTTCATGTCGCCTAGTTGGCGGAAGCACGCCTCGTAGCCCAAGAGGAGATGCGAAGCGGCCTGGACGCTCTCATCCGAGCCCAACGCGTCATCAGGAATCGAGAGCGGCGAGCGGAATGTGAAAAGCATGTCGTCCGACCGGAAGTGCTCGAAGGTAGGCGTCGGCCCCTCGTAGCCCAAGTCGACCATCTCCTCCTCCAGCAGTTCCTCGAGCTTGTCACCGGTGTGCACGAGCTCGGCCTCGATCGACTCGCTCTGCCAGCGGTCGGCCATCTCGAGCGCGACCCACGCCCGACCTTCTTCCCATCGGACCCGGTAGTAGGCCTCCTCGGCCGATCCTTCGGCCACGCAGTCCAGGCGGTTGTTGACGACCTGGCACGATGCGAATACGCCAGCCTTCTCGGCCCGCTGGCGGAGATTGTCCAGGAGCGTGGCAAAGCCGGGCGGGGCAGAGTTGGACGTCGATCCGGACTGAGGCATGGGCCCTCCGATAGGTTTGGCGTCTCTGAGTCGTGCGGCGAAGGGGCATCGTACGCTCGACAGCCGGCGGCTCGGTCGCTATGCTCACCCCGCGCCGGAAACCCCGGCCACGCCCCACGCCCAGGTGGCGGAACTGGCAGACGCGCTACCTTGAGGTGGTAGTCCTGGAAACAGGGTGGAGGTTCGAGTCCTCTCCTGGGCATTCCTTCTCGCTCGGCGGCCCGTCCGATAGCCGCCCAGTCCTTTTCAGACCGCGCGACCAATCCACATGAACCCCGGCCCGGCAATGGCCGATGGGAGTGGATATCGGTCCGCCATGCAGGTCGGGCCGCGGGAGGATTGCGCCGCATGACCAAGTCGCAGGCAACACCGGACACCAGCATCCCTATGACCGCGCTCGATTACGAGGCGCTGTCGGAGATCGTGCTCGACCGCTCGGGCATCGAGCTTCCCGCCGAACGCAGGGGCGAGATTGCCGCCGAGCTGGGTGGCTACTTGGCCGAGATGGGACTGGACACCTTCGAGCAGTACCTCACCCTCCTCCGCACGGGCCCGCTGCGCCATGAGGAGTTCCGGAACCTGCTCGAACGCATCAGCCCGATCCGGCCGGCGTTCTTCGACCAGGCCGGTCAGCTCGAAGCGTTCGAGTGCTCGCTGCTGCCCGAGTTGATCGAGACGCGCAAGCCGACACGTCACCTTCGCATCTTCTCCGCCGCGTGCGGCCAGGGGCAGGAGGCCTACACCATCGCCATGATCATCCATCGCGCCTTGGGCGTGCGGCTGATGGACTGGACGGTGGAGGTCTTCGGTTGCGACCTGAACCAGCGGAACATCGAGATCGCTTCCCGGGGCGTGTATACACGCCAGAACGTGCGCAGCATGCCGGAGATCATGCGTCTGCGGTACTTCTACGAGCGTGCCGGCCAATGGGCCGTCAACGACGAGATCACGCAAATGGTTGGCTTCGAGACCCTTGACCTTCGCGACCGGGGGGGCATTGGCCGGCACGGGCACTGGGACGCCATCATCTGCCGCGACACCCTGCCCCATTTTGACGGCCAGACGCGGCGGAGCGTCCTGGACTGCTTCCACGAACACCTGGCCGAGGACGGAGTGTTGCTCCTTGGCGAGAGCGAGGTACTGCCACCCGAGGCGGCGCCGTTTGTGGCGATGCCGCAGCGGAGCCTTTCGGGCTATCGCCGGGTCTGACCCGCGCCCAGAAAAGGGCACGCCCGATCCACGTCTGGATCGGGCGTGCGGAGGGCACAAGGCGCCGGTCCGCCTCTCGGCGGAT
>JBITAF010000046.1:0-19132 GCA_044440025.1 Phycisphaerales bacterium JB060
CGCTGGCGGCCGCCCCCGGGGGCCGCCGCGGCTCGGGCCCTGCCTGAATACGCTCCCCGGCGAACCCGACCCCAGCCGCCGGAGGCCAGCCTTGCCCGCGACCACGACCGCCCCTTCGACGCCGACGACCCTCAAGGACGCCAACGCCCAGAGCCTCGCCCGCGAGGCGACCATCCGCATGGGCGGGGGCGACAAGGCCATCGAGCGCCAGCACAAGAAGGACCGCCTCACCGCCCGCGAACGCGTCGCCCGGCTCGTCGATGGCGACGTTCCCAAGGACGCCCATAAGGCCGAGCTTGATAACTTCATGGAGCTCGGCCTGTGGTGCGCCGATGGCATGTATAAGGAACACGGCGGCGCCCCGGGCGCGGGCGTGGTCACCGGCATCGGCCTGGTCCAGGGCCGCCGCCACATGATCATCGCCAACGACGCGACGGTGAAGGCCGGGGCGTTCTTCCCCATGACCTGTAAGAAGATCATCCGCGCCCAGCACGTCGCCCGCATGGCCAGGCTCCCGCTGATCTATCTTGTGGACAGCGCGGGCGTGTATCTTCCCTTGCAGGAGGACGTCTTCCCCGACACCGACGACTTCGGCCGCATCTTCTACCTCAACAGCGTCATGAGCGCCGAGGGATTGCAACAAACCGCCGCCATCATGGGCTTCTGCGTCGCCGGCGGGGGCTATCTGCCCGTCCTCTGCGATACCTTACTCATGACCGAGGGCAGCGGACTGTACTTAGCGGGGCCCGCGCTGGTGAAGGCCGCCATCGGCCAGGACGTCACCGACGAAGAACTCGGCGGCGCGTCCATGCACGCGGCCATCAGCGGGACGATCGATTTCAAAGAGAAGGACGACGAAACCTGCCTCACCCGCGTCCGCGAGATCGTCGCCAAGCGCGGCGATGACGTAAGAACCGCCCCCGACGCCGTCAACCCCCTGCGCGACGGCCAGGACATCTACGACATCTTCAAAAATAAATCCGGCCAGCAATACGACGTGCGAGACATCCTCGCCTGCATCCTCGACGCCCGTGGCATGCCCAACGCCGAGGGCCACGAGAGCCTGGAGCCCGACTTCGACGAATATAAGTCCGACTACGGCCAGTCCCTCGTCTGCGGCTACGCCCGCATCGGCGGCCACCCCTGCGGCATCGTCGCCAACCAGTGCGAGCTCACCCAGCGCGTGCAGGCGGGCGGCAAGGCGGGCCCATCCAAGGCCGCCGCCATGCCCCGCGTCATCTACGACGACAGCGCCGACAAGGCCGCCCGCTTCATCATGGACTGCAACCAGCGCAAGATCCCCCTCGTCTTCATCCACGACACGACCGGTTTTATGGTCGGCCGCGACAGCGAGCAGGCCGGCATCATCCGGAGCGGCGCCAAGCTCGTCAACGCCATGAGCAACTGCGTCGTCCCCAAGATCGTCCTCATCACGGGGTCGAGCTACGGCGCCGGCAACTACGCCATGTGCGGCCGAGCCTTCGAGCCCTTCCTTACCCTGGCCTGGCCGGGCAGCAAGTGCGCCGTCATGGGCGCCGCCCAGTCCAGCGGCGTGCTCGCCACCATCGAAGAGCGCAGCCGCGAGCGCAAGGGCGAGACCATCGACGAGCAGACCCACAAGGAGATCCTCGAGGCCGTCCGCGCCAGCTACAACGAGCAACAAGACATCCACTACGGCGCGGCGAGAGGCTGGGTCGACCGCCTCATCCAGCCCCACAACACCCGGGCCGAGCTCATCGACGCCCTCGCCAGCGCCAACCAGGGCTGGGATTACGCGCGCGAGTTCAAGACCGGCGTCCTGCAGACCTGAGAACCACGACCCCGCGAAAGGCAGATATCCATGCGAACCATCCTCCTGACCGCCCTGGCCATCGCCACCCTCGCCCTCCTCGGCTGCACGACCAGCACCCAGCCGACCGAGCCCGCCGCCGACGCCTCGGCCATCGGCGCCTGGAGCCTGACCAAGATCGAGGACGAGCGCTACGACCTGCCCAGCGGCGCCCGCTCGCCCACGCTGACGATCACCGAGAGCGGCCGCCTCTCGGGCCAGGCCGGCATCAACCGCTTCAGCGGCAGCACCGACGCCGACGCCCTGGAGCACGGCGAATGGAACCCCGGCGGCATCGTCACCACGCGCATGGGCGGCGAGCCCGAGGCCCTGGCCTTCGAGCAGCAGTACGTCTCGCGCATGCAGCGGGCCGACACCATCGCCGTGGGCCCCCAGTGGCTCGAGCTGCGCATCGGCAGCCGCCCCCTGCTCCGCTTCGCCCGCTCGGGCCAATGACCGACGGCCCGATGCCCGACGCCGCACGCCAGCCGCCACGCCAGCCGCGCCCCACCCCGCGCATCGCGCTGCTCACCTGCCGCCACCACGACCACATCGACCACGCCTCCGAGGGCAAGTTGATGCAGGAACTGGTCCGCCAGGGCGCGATCGTGACGCTCGCCGCATGGGACGACGTGCTCACCCCAGTCAAGGATGAAGACGGCCCATTCGCGGGCGAGATGGTCAGCGCGGACGTGTACGTGCTGCGGACCACGTGGGACTACTGGGACAGCCTCGACCGCTTCCGCGAATTCCTGAACGTGTTCGCGACGGACGAGCGCGATGGTGGGGGCTTGCAGAACACGCCGACGACCGCCCTTGCCAATCTCAACAAGATCTACCTCCAGGAGCTCCAACTCGGCGGCGTGCCGATCGTGCCGACGCTCTTCGTCAAGCGAGGCGGCGAGCCCGACGCGATCGCCCAGGCCAGATCCAACGGCTGGGGCGCGATCGTCACCAAGCCCGCCGTCGGCGCCGCCGCCAGCGGCCTCGAGAAGTTCGACCGCCCCGATGGCGACGCGCTGGCCGCGCTCGCGGCGCTGACGCGAGGCAACCGCCTGGCCCTCCTCCAGCCCTACCTCCCCCGCATCACCACCGAGGGCGAGACCAGCCTGGTCTACTTCAACAACGCCCTCTCCCACGCCGTCACCAAGGTCCCCGCCCAGGGCGACTTCCGCTCCCAGGTCGACTTCTGCGGCGCCTACACCCTCGTCGAGCCCACCGAGCAGCAGCAAGACGTCGCCGAGCGCGCGCTCGCCGCATGGGAAGACCGCTTCGGCGACAAGCCCCTCTACGCCCGCGTCGATCTCGTGCCCGACCACGACGGCCAGCCCCTGCTCGGCGAACTCGAGCTCATCGAGCCAGAACTCTTCCTCGACATGGCCGACGGTGCGGCCGAGACCTTCGCATCGGCCATCCTCGCCCGCGTTGAAGAGCGCCAGTACACCCCCGAGCCCTGGTGGCACGGCAGGCTCATGGGCATCGGCTGCTTCCTCGTGGCCGCCACCATCCTCGTGGGCTTCGCCACCGGCGCGGGCGTCATCATCGCCTGGATCATCGACATGCTCTCGGGCGGTCCCTGACGCCAGCCCGACACGCCACACACCATCTTCGCGCCCCGTTCACCCCGCCGCAACACCCGCGATTCCGAGCGTCGTTACATTTCGTCTCAACACACCCGCACTTACGCAAATAGGGGAAGAGACGAGATGACCAAGCCAACCGCCTCCGCGTCGTTGCTCCTGGCCCTGGCCGCCGCTGCGGCGCCATCTGTCGCGCTGGCCCAGACCGACTTCTATCTCCACCTGCTCCACCACAACGACGGCGAGAGCCAGCTCATCGACGCCGGCAGTGGCCTCGAAGACTTCGGCGGCGTCGCCCGCTTTGCCACCGTGGTCAGCGACTTGCGCACCGAGGCCACGACCTTCCCCGCCGGCAGCTTCGCGCGCGGCAGCCTGCTGCTGACCAGCGGCGACAACTTCCTGCCCGGCCCGGAGTTCTCGGTCAGCCTCGACCGCGGCGTGCCCTTCTTCGACACCGTCGCCCTCGACCTGATCGGCTACGACGCCTTCATCATCGGCAACCACGAGTTCGACTTCGGCCCGGACATCCTCGAAGACTTCATCGCCGGCTTCAGCACCAACCCGGCCCCCTTCCTCTCGGCCAACCTCGACTTCTCCGCCGAGCCCGGCCTGCAGGCGTTGGTCGACAGCGGCCGCATCGCCCCCAGCACCGTCGTCGAGGTCATGACCGACGCGGGCCCCCGCCGCGTGGGCGTCATCGGCGCCACCACGCCCGCCCTGTCCTTCATCTCCAGCCCCCGCGGCGTCACCGTCAGCGACGACCTGGTCAACATCATCCAGGCCGAGGTCGACGCCCTCACCGCGGGCGGCGTGGACATCATCATCCTGTCGAGCCACCTCCAGGGCCTCACCGAAGAGCTCGGCCTCATCCAGACCCTGCGCGGCGTCGACGCCATCGTCGGCGGCGGTGGGGGTGAGCTGCTGGCCAACCCAAGCGACCTGCTCGTCCCCGGCGACACGCCCGACGAGGTCGCCGGCCAGAGCGGCTATCCCATCTTCGGCACCGACGCCGACGGCAACGACATCCCCATCGTCACAACCAGCGGCGACTACCGCTACGTCGGCCGCCTGATCCTGGGCTTTGATGCCGACGGCAACCTGACCGAGATCCTCGACGCCTCCGGCCCCGTCCGCGTCTCGGGCGCCGGCCCCGACGCCGTCGCCGCCGACCCGGTCGTCCAGGCCGAGGTCGTCGACCCCGTGGCCGCGGGCGTCGCGGCGCTCGCCGCCAACGTCATCGGCTCCAGCGAGGTCGACCTGGACGGCCGCCGCTCGAGCGTGCGCAACATCGAGACGAACCTGGGCAACCTCATCGCCGACGCGTTCCTGACCACCGGCATCGACCTGGCCGCCACCTTCGGCGTCGATGCGCCCGACGTGGCGCTGGCCAACGGCGGGGGCATCCGCAACGACGGCATCATCCCCGCCGGCGAGATCACCGAGCTGGACACCTTCGACATCCTGCCCTTCAGCAACTTCATCACCATCGTGCCCGATGTGCCCGCCCAGCGGTTCAAGGAGATCCTCGAGAACGCCGTCAGCCGCCAGGGCCTCAGCGATGGCCGCTTCGCCCAGATCGCCGGCTTCACGCTCGAGTTCGACTGGCGCCAGCAGGCCCAGGTGCTCGATGGCGACCTGTCGGTCGTCACCCCCGGCGAGCGCGTCCGCAATGTGACGTTGAGCGACGGCACGGCGATCATCACCGGCGGCGACGTCGTCCCCGGCGCGCAGGACATCGACGTGGCCATCGTCGACTTCCTCGCCCGCGGCGGCGACCAGTACCCGTTCGGCGGCCTGCCCTTCACCACGCTGGGCGTCAGCTACCAGCAGAGCCTCGCGAACATGATCGAGGACACGCTGATGGGCACCATCAGCACGACGGCCTACCCCGAGGGCGGCGAGGACCGCATCGTCCAGAGCTGCTACGCCGACTTCGACCTGGACGGCGAGCTGACCGTCTTCGACTTCATCGCCTTCCAGAACGCCTTCGACGCCGGCGACACCAGCGCCGACTGCAACCGCGACGGCGGCCTGGACCTGTTCGACTTCCTCTGCTTCCAGAACGGCTTTACGGCCGGCTGCGATTAACTGGCCGGGCGCACGCGGGCGGCCAACACCCAGGCGGCCCGGGCCCGCACCCCTCTACGTGCGTGCGCCCGGGCCCGCCTGCTGCGCCCGCCAACGGGCAGCCGGCAGCCGGGGGCCCTCCCCCCGATCGCCGGTTGCCCCTTGCCGGTTGCTGACCCCGCGTCCCTACGCCACCTGCTCCCCCTGGGCCCCGTTGCCCACGCCCATGCGCACGAGCGTGATGGGGCCCTCGGTGGTCTTGTCGGTCTGCTGGGCGATGATCTGGTAGAGCACCTGGTCGGTCCCGTAGGGCACCGAGTTGTCGGTATAACTCTTGTCGGTCACCGTCGCGATGATGATAAATCGGTTCTCGCCGGGCAGCTGCCGGGTGATGACATAGAACGTCCCCTGCGGCCCCCTGCCCTTCCAGCGCAGCTCGATCTTGCCGCTGGGCTTGAGGAAGTACACCACGTCGCTGGGCGCATCGGGCGGGGGCGTCTCGCCGGGGCTGGCCTTGGGGCTCAGGCCGGCGAGCACGTACACCTGCGGGTCGTCGGTGCTGGCCGCGAACGCCTTGATCTGCAAGATAAGATCGCGCGCCCCGTCCATGGCCTCGTCGGCCTTGTCATAATAGTTCTGCGTCGCGTTCTTGCTGGCCGTCCGGGTCACGCCCGCGGCGGCCCGCGCGTTGGCGGCCGCGCTGGTCAGGGCGGCCACGGCGGCCACGTCGGCCGGATCGGCGCCGATCAGCGCGGCGTTGTCGGTCCACAGGCCGACGTGATCGGTCAGCCAGTCGATTGCGTCCCCCCTGTCGGAGGGCAAGTTGCGTCCCATGGTGGAACTCCGTTTCTTTATTGGGCGGCCCGGCCAACGCCGCACCGCCCTGGTTCTCTGCTGGCCGGGCACCCGCCCGAGCCACGTTCTGTCCGACACCCCCATGGATCGACGGATGCGAACGGCGACTTTGGTCCGAAACGTCTGTTCTCGGAAAGTTTTTTATAAGTCCGTGCTAGGAAGATACTTGCGCACTCGGAAAATTCCGGGCCCACGCCCGACCACCCCGGCGAGCGGTCCGGAAACACGATTGCGAAGGGCTTTCCACCGCGATGGACGGAGCTTCCACCGCGATGGAAGGCGTTCTGACCGCGATGGAAGGAGCTCCGACCGCGATGGAAGGCCTTCTCACCGCGATGGAAGCCCCTTGGACCGCGATGGACCGAGCGTCCACCGCGATGGAAGCCCCTTCCACCGCGATGGACGGCGTTCCCCTCGCGATGGACCGAGCATCGCACGCGGTGGGGGGAGGGTCGCACGCGACTGGGCGGCCACGAGCGGGCCCGCCGCGACGCTGGCGGCCTACCTGTCCAGCACGCGCTGGAGGCTCTGGCGGATCGCGTCGGCGTGGCGGAAGAGGCCATCGGGGCCATCGACGGGCAGGCGGCTCTCGTGCTTGTTGTCGTCGAAGACGCCCACGTACTTCTTCGAGCCGTTGAACCACAGGCGGCAGACGGGCTTGCGGTTGTTGTCGTCCAGCAGCACGCCGAAGTAGCTGCGCACGTCGCGCGGGTAGATGCGGGTGGGCTCGACCAGGTCGCGGCAGATGGCCTTGATGACGTACAGGCCCTGCAACTCCTCGGCGGTTGTCTCGACCTCGCTGGCCTCGGCGTCCTCGGGCTGTTCTTCCCTGGCGGCCGGCTGGGCCTGCTCGCCCTCGCTGTTGCTGTCCAGCGCGGCGCGGAGCCGCTTGTCGACCGCCTCGCTGATGTGCGAGCGCATCGCGGTGCGCACCAGGCCGCGGAAGCGGTCGGTGGCCTGCTGGGTGAAGCGGCCGTCGTAGATCGGGTCGCACAACACACGGACGAAATCATCGGTGGGCGACTCGAGCTCCTGCTCGAAGCGGCGGCGGAGCTGGTTGATGAAGCGCAGCCCCTCGGCCTGCTCAAGGATCTGCTCGAGGTTGAAGTTGTGCCTGGTCAGCTTTTCCATCTGGGCGACGACGTCGCGCTTCATCGCCGTGAGCACGAACGTCATGAACGGGTGCTCGTCGAGCTTGTTGGGCGCGACCAGGTCGGAGTAGAAGCGGTAGACCACGCCGTCGGTGAGGATGGCCAGGCGCGCGTTGGTCACCGAGAAGTAGCGGAAGAGCTGGCCGCTGTAGGTGTCCAACGACGCCCCGTGCGGCTTGCACTCGATCAGGATCGTCGGCTGGCCGTCGCGGCAGACGGCGTAGTCGACCTTCTCGCCCTTCTTGATGCCCACGTCGGCGGTGAACTCCGGGATCACCTCGTGCGGGTTGAAGACGTCGTAGCCCATGGCCTGCAGAAAGGGCAGCACGAGGGCCGTCTTGGTGGCTTCTTCGGTTTCCACGTGCGCGACCAGTTGCACGGCCCGCTCGCCCAGCGACGACAGCGATGTCCACAAGTCCATAGGGGCTTCTCCCGTTGTTCGCGGAGTCTAGCCGCCATCGTTGGGCTGTTGGCCAGCAGCGACGGCGCGCAGGCCTTTCTCGCCTGCCAGCACGCCGCCGACGCGGGCCGCCCGGAGCGCCACGACCTACCGTGGCGCATGACCGCCGCGCGCACCATCCCCCTCCTGACCGCACTCGCCCTTTCCGCCTGCGCGCTCCCTGGATGCGCGGGCCGCCCACAGGACTACCTCGCACCCCCGGGCGACCGCGTCCGCATGCCCGCCGCGCCCGCGCTCGAATCGAGCGCCACGCAGCTGGGAGCCAGCCGCGAGGCCCGGCCCATCTTCGTGCGCACCCACGGCACGGGCCCCGCCCGCGTGCTCATCATCGGCCTGATCCACGGCGACGAGCCGGAGGTCTTTGAGCGCTTCGACGACCTGTGGCTGCGCCTGACCACCGCCGGCTACGGCGACCGCGTCACCCTCGACGCCATCGCCACCATGAACCCCGACGGCTACGAGCAACGCCGACGCGGCAACGCCCGCGGCGTCGACCTGAACCGCAACTGGCCGGCGGCGAGCTTCCGCCCGTCGCGCGCCCACGGCCCGGCGCCGCTCAGCGAGCCCGAGGCCGCCGCCGTCCACCGCCACATCGAGCGCACCAATCCCGACGTGATCATCGCCTTCCACGCGACCGACGGCGGGCCGTTCGTGGATCCCGACGGGCCGGCTTCTGACGGCGCGCTGGCCGACGCGCTCGCCGAGGCCTTCGTCCGCGCCGCCCAACCCAACGACGCGTCATGGCGCGTGCACGCGGACTTCACCAACCCCGCCGGCTCGCTGGGCACCTGGTACGGGCAGGACCTGGGCCGCGCGGTGCTGACCGTCGAGCTGGCCCCGGGCACCGACCCGGCCGCCGCCCTGGCCGCGGCCACCGCCGGCACGCTGGGCGTCGTCCGGGCGCTGGCCCGCCAGGCCCGCTAGACGCGCTCGCCCGGCGCGTCGCCGCCGTGGTGCGGCGAGGGTGGGGGAGGTGGTGGGGGGCCAGCGTCCTCGTCCTCGAAGCCGCGCTCGAGCATCACCCCGCACCGCGCGTGCACCCGCACCGGCTCCATCCGCTCGATGCCCGGGCCGTGCGCCTCGGCCAGCGCCCGAAGCTGCGCCCCCAGCGCGGGCAGGCGCGGGTCCTCGCGCGGGTCGTGGTGCCCGCTGGGCGCCGCCAGCAGCACCACCATCGCGCCCCCCGGGGCCAGCAGCCGCCAGCACTCGGCCAGCTGGGCATCGCGCTGGGGCCCCTGGCCGGGCAGCCGGCGGTGCACGATGGCGTCGAAGGCCCAGTCCAGCTCGCCCACCAGCGCCGCGGGGGCGCTCCCGGGCGCATTGGCGGGCGAGTGCAGGTCGCACACCTCCAGCGAGGTGTTGGCCGGCCGGTAGCGGTGCCGCGCGTACCGCACGCTGGCCGCGTCGGGCTCCAGGGCCACCAGCGCGCCGGTGGGCCCCAGCCGGTCGCTCAGCCACGCCGCCCCGTGCCCGGTGCCCGCGTGCAGCAGCAGCACGCGGTCGCCCGGGCGCATCATCGGGTCGACCAGCGTGAACTCGCCCAGGTCGCCCGCGCCCAGCAGGTCGGCGATCGGCCGCGTCCCGCTGACCTCCAGCACCATCTTGGCCCGATCGGGGAACCGCACGCGGTAGCGCTTGCCCATGCCCCGCGAGAGCGCCCGCCGCAGCGGCACGGCGTCCAGCTCCTCGTAGCGCACGCCCTGGATGGTCACGATGCGCCGCGCGCGTGTGAGCGCCAGCAGCCACCGCCACAGCCGCGATGGGCGCCGGGCCACGCCCCCCACGCCCCCCACGCCCCCCACGCCCACACGCTGCCCGCTGGTGTTGCGATAGCCCAGCGGCTGGTCGGCCGGCCTCGCGGGGGTCATCGGGCCGACCCGAACAGCGACAGCGGCGCCGCCACGGGCGCCGGCCGCGGCACGCCGATCGAGATCCAACGCGTGGGCTCGGCCGCCGAGACGATCGTCCGCGCGTAGTTAGCCCCCTCGTGCAGCGCGCCGACGATCTCCGGGCTGTTGCACTCCCTGGACAGGTGCAGGAACACCGCGTGCTCGGCCGGCCCGATCGCCTCGGTCGCCCCCAGGCACTGCTGGTTGCTCAGGTGCCCGGCCCCGCCCATGATGCGACGCTTGAGGAAGTCCGGCCGCTCCGACCGCGCCTGCAGACGCGGGCAGTAGTTGCTCTCGATCGCCAGCACGCCCACGCCCCGGTGGAACTCGACCAGCCGATCGGTCACCTCGCCCAGGTCGGTCAGGAACCCAAGCTCGCCCTCGGGGGTCGAGATCCGAAACGTCGCCACGCCCTGGGAGTCGTGGCTGGCCAGCCGGCTGGTGAAGGTCGCCCCGGCCACCGGCTCGAAGGCGTCGCGCTCGAAGGTCCGCAGGCGCCCGGCCTCGTGCAAGGGATCCAGCCGCCGCTCTCGCGCGTGCGAGGCGTGGACCCACACGCTGGCGCCGCCCGCGAGCTTCCTGGGCACCGCCGCCGCCCACGAGCTGTAGAAGTGGTCGCTGTCCAGGTGCGTCAGCACCACCGCGCCGACGTCCCCGAGCGAGTGCCCGAGCGCTTCCAGGGCCACGCTGGCCCGCCTGGGGCTGATCCCCGCGTCGATCAAGACCAACTCGCCCCCGGCGCTCCGCAGCACCGAGCAGTTGCCGCTCGAGCCGCTGGCCAGCACGCACAGCGCCGGCCCCCCGTGGTCGCCCTGATACACCATCGCCCCTCCTTGGGCCCCTGGCTCGTCCATCACGACCGCCGCGTGTTGCGGTCCGCCCCGCGTCCGATCCCACGCTGGCTGGTGGCGATGAACTCGGCCATCTCCGACACGTACGGATCGTCCCCGCCAAGCTCGCGCAGCTTCGCGAGGGCCTCGTCGCGCGGCAGGCTCTTGGAGATCACCGTGCGGAAGGCGTACCGCAACGCGTCGATCGATTCGCGCGGCACGCCCGCGCGCCTGAGCCCGACGAGGTTCAGCCCGCTGGTGGTGTTGATCTGGTCGCACAGGCAGAAGGGCGGGATGTCCATCGTCGTCGCCACGCCCCCGCCCATGAACGCCATCCGCCCGATCCGGCAGAACTGGTGCACCGCCGTGTTCCCGCTCAGCGTGGCGTTGTCGCCCACCGTCACGTGCCCGGCCAGCAGCGCGCTGTTGACCAGGATCACCCCGTTGCCCACCACGCAGTCGTGCCCCACGTGGCTGGCCACCATCAGGTAGCACTTGTTGCCCACCGTCGTCGGGTGCGCATCCCTGGTCGCCGCGTGGATCGTCACGTGCTCGCGGATCACGCACCCCGAGCCGATGGCCACACCCAGCGTCGGGTCGCCGGGCGAGAACTTGAAGTCCTGCCCGGGCATGCCGATCACCGCGTAGGGGTACACGACCGTGCCCCGGCCGACGGTCGCCGGGCCCTCGATGTGGGCCGAGCCCATCACCCGCACCCCCGGCTCCAGCCGCACGCCCGCCCCGACGTAGCTGCGCGGCCCCACGACCACGCCCTGGCCCAGGTGGGCCCCGGCGTCGACGTGGGCGCTGGGGTGGACCTGGGCCGTCTCGTGCCTTCCGACGAAATGATCAGGAGTCGACGTCGACATAGTCCGCCATCGTACGGGGCCTGCGAGGGCCCGTCCGGGCTACCCTGCCCCGTGAGCGACCGTTCATTTGGGCCAACCGTCGTCGATCTGGGCCAGATGGGCTACGCCGACGCCCTGGCCATCCAGCACGCCCGCCAGGACCGGCTCATCGCCGCCCGGGGCGACCCCAGCGGCGCGGTGGGCGTCATCTACCTCGTCGAGCACCCGCCCATCATCACCGTCACCCGCCGCCCGGACGCCGCGGCCCACGTCCTGGCGAGCGCCGACCGCCTGGCCGCCCTGGGCGTGCAGCGCCACGAGACCGACCGCGGCGGCGACGTGACATACCACGGCCCGGGCCAGATCGTCGCCTACCCGATCCTGGACCTCCAACGGCTCGAGAACCCGGCGAACGGCAGGCCCCTGGGCCTGCACGGCTACATGCGCTTGTTAGAACAGGCCGCCATCGACACCCTCGCCGAATATAATATCATCGGCGAGCGTGACCCCCGGGCCACCGGCGTCTGGGTCACGCCCCGAGCGGACGCCCCCCCAGCCAAGATCGCCGCCATGGGCGTCCGCGTGCGCAAGTGGGTCACCACCAACGGACTGGCCCTGAACGTCGCCCCGGACCTGTCCCACTTTGGCCTCATCGTCCCCTGCGGACTGGCCGGCAGCCCGGTCACCAGCATGCGCGCCATCCTGGGCGAGGCCTGCCCCGGTGTCGACGCCGTCAGGGCCACGCTGGCCGATCGCCTGGCCGCCCTGCTGGCCGAGCGCGCCGCCGAGCGCCCGGCCCGCTGAAGCGCCGCCCGCTGGAGACACGCCCACCGCCCACCGCCCACCGCCCCGGGAGCACCGTTCCGGGCAATGGGCAATGGGGCAAGAGGCGGTGGGTGGGTGGGAAACCTACGAGGCCTCCTGCTCGCCCACGCTGGCGGTCACGCTGACGCCCCCGCCCCCCTGCCCCCCCGCCTGCCCCCCCATCTTGTTGCCCCCGCCGAAGCGGACGATGAACTCGCCGAAGGGGCCGATGTTGGTGCTGCGCCGGCCGCGGACCATGTAGTTGGCCCGGCTGGTGCCCTCGGGCAGGCCCGAGTCCTCGATCACGCGCTCGCCCGATGTAAGAAGGTACGCAAACTCGCCCTGGCCATCGAGCTGGCGGTACACCTCGTACGTCACGCCCCCCACGCTGCCGGGGTTGACCGACGTGAAGGTAATAATCACGCCCCCGCCCTGGCGCAGGGTCACCTTCGGGTCGAAGGGCACGCCCGGGGGCGGCGTGGGCTCGCCCGATTGCGGCTCGGGGATCTGCGCGAGCGCGTACACCTGCGGATTCTGCGTGTACTTGGCGAAGCTCTTCATGCGGCCGATGAGCGCCACGCCGGCGGTGCGCATCTCGTCGCCGGCGTTATGATATGTTTGGGTGGCCGACTTCTTGGTGTTGATCGCCGCGATCTGGGCGGTCCTGGCGTCGGCGGCCGCCGAGACCAGGGCGCTGAACGAGGCGATTTCTTCGGGCGTGGCGCCGATCTGTGCGGCGTGGGTGGTCCAGGCGGGCAGGCGGGCCTGGAAGTACGCGATGGCTTCGCCCCGGCGAAGGGGCACGATGGGTCCGGACATAAGGCACACTCCCGGGGGCGAGGAGCCCCCAGCGAAACTTGCGGGCCCCGGCCGACGCCGGCCGCGGGCACACAGGTCTTCGGCATCGGGCCCGGTTCCATGAACGAAAAAACCTCCAATCGAAAAAAAAAGCGCGATCGGCCCCCCGGATCGGCAGGAACTGCGCGTGCCCGGGGGCTTGCACGGCCCCGATCCCTTGAGAAAAACCGCAAAAAAGCCCCCGGGGCCCCCGCGCCTCCCGGCCACCGGCGATTCCTGCGCATCGGCCAGCCCGGCGCGACCGGAGATCACGGCGTGTGCGCGGAAGATCTCGCCGTGTGCGCGGAAGGTTTGCGCGTGTGCGCCGACCATCGCACCGTGTGCGCGGAAGGTTTGCGCGTGTGCGCCGAAGATCGCAGCGTGTGCGCGCAAGGTTTCGCCGTGAGCGCCGACGATCGCATCGTGTGCGCGCAAGGTTTCGCCGTGTGCGCCAAAGATCTCGTCGTGAGCGCCGAACCCCACCACGCCCGCGCGCAAGGGCCGCGCGCCCGATCCGCCCCGCCCACCCGCGCGCCCCTGACAACATCCGGCCACGCCGCGTGCAACCCCGGCCGCCCGGGCCGGTACCACCAGGGCCGGGATTGGCCGCTCGGGCGGGATGGGACCCGCCCCGACGACAACCAGGGCCAGACGAACGCCCGGCGGGGAGGCTTTCCATGCGGACAAGAACGACCACACGAACCACGAGCGCATCCATCATGGCCGCGCTGGCCCTGGCCACAGCGGCCCATGGGCAGGGCGGTTATCCCGACGAGCCGGTGAGCACCGACTTCCTGCGCGGTGTGTACGGGTTCGAGATCTACGCGCGGACGACCTCGACCGGGTTGTTCGGCCGCTCGATCGGCCCCGCCGGCGACTTCAACGGCGACGGCATCGACGACCTGGCCGTGGGAAGCCTGACGGGCAGCAACGGGTTCGCGACGATTCTCTTCGGCCGCGCCCATGCCCCGTTCGGCGACATCATCCACGTCGAGGATCTGGACGGGACCAACGGCCTGGTCATCCGCAATATTGAGGGACGCGTGACCGGGCGCTCGGTCGCCGGCGTGGGCGACATGAACGGCGACGGCGGCCAGGACCTCTTTGTCAGCTCGGGTCGCTCGGCCGGCGAGCCCAACTTCGTCGGCTACGTGCTCTTCGGCCGGCCGCCCGGTGGCCCCGGCGAGCCGATGCCAGCCAGGATCGAACTCTCCGAGATCGGTCCCGACCAGGGCGTGGTCCTCGTCCTGGGCGAGCCGTACGCGGCCCGCAACCCCTACTGCGTGGGCGCGCCCGCGGGCGATGTCAACGCCGATGGCGTGCCCGACCTGCTCGTGTCGGCGGCCAACATCGGGGTGGATGGGGTTCGCCAGGGCCGCGTGTTCGTCGTGTACGGCAACGCCGACGGCCTGCCGGCGCGCATCGACCTGCACACCCTCGACGGCACCGACGGCTTCGTGATCCTGCCCGAGGCGGTCGACGACTTCCTCGGGGTCGACGTCGACGGCGCGGGCGACGTCAACGGCGACGGCATCGACGACATCATCGTCTCGGCCCCGGGCGCGCTGGGCTCCAGTTCGCTCTCGATCGAAAGGCCCGGCGCGGCCTACGTCGTCTTCGGAAGGGCCGGCGGCCTGCCCGCGGAGGTATTACTCGCCGACCTGGACGGCTCCAACGGCTTCGCGTTCAAGCCCGATGACCCCCGCAGCATCCAGGCCATGGGCACCGACATCGCCGGCGTGGGCGACCTCAACGGCGACGGCCTGGACGATGTGGCCATCGGCGAGTCGGGCGCCGACGTGGACGGGCTCCGAGCGGGCGTGGTCCACGTGATCTACGGCCGAACGAGCGGCTTCCCGGCGACGCTCACGCCCGCGGACCTGACCGAAGAGACCGGCCTGCTGGTCCACGAGGAGCCCAGCATCAAGGCGGCCTTCGGCTGGAGCGTCAACAGCGCGGGCGACGTGAACGCCGACGGCCGGCCCGACATGGTCATCGGCGCTCCCGGGGAAGCCTCCCAGCGCGCCGTGGTCGTCTTTGGCCAGCCGGCCGATCGGCCGCTGGGCGTTGGTGGCGTGCTGGACGCCAGCCAGGCGGGCGGCGACGGCGTGTTCCGTCTCACCGGCCGGGCCATCATGGGCCAGTTCGGCAACGACGCCTCGGGCGTGGGCGACATCAACGCCGATGGCGCCGATGACATCGGCGTGGGCGCGTGGCTGCGCAACCGCGCGGTGGTCCACCTGGGCGGCGGCCTGTGCCCGGCCGATCTCGTCCCCGATGGCGTGCTGGACGTCTTCGACTTCCTCGAGTTCCTCAACCTCTTCGACGCGGGCGATCCCAGGGCCAACTGGGACCAAGAGGGCGGGTTCACCATCTTCGACTTCCTCGCGTTCCAAACCGCCTTCGACGCCGGCTGCCCGTAGGCCGCCGCACCCCCCACAAGCCCCGGCCACGCCGCGTGCAACCCCGGCCGCCCGGGCCGGTACCACCAGAGCCGGGATGGACCACGCGGGCGGGATGGGACCCGACCCGACGACAACCAGAGCCAGACGAACGCCCGGCGGGGAGGCTTTCCATGCGGACAAGAACGACCACACGAACCACCTGCACGTCCATCCTGGCCACGCTGGCCGTGGCCGGTACGGCCCTGGGGCAGGGCGGATATCCCGACGAGCCGGTCGACGCCGCGTTCCTGCGGGGCGTCTACGGCTTTGGTGTCTTCACCACGCACCCCGGCGCGCGGCTCGGCCGCTCGATCGCCCCGGCGGGCGACTTCAACGGCGACGGCGTGGACGACCTGGCCGTGGGCAGCCTCCAATCCGGCATCGGGTTCGGGACCGTCATCTTCGGCCGCGCCGATGGCGCGTTCGCAGACTCCATCAGGACCGACCCCTTCGACGGGACGGCGGGCCTGGTCATCGTCAGCCGGCCCACCGCCATCATCGCCCGCTCGATCACCGGCGTGGGCGACATGGACGGCGACGGCGGCGACGACCTGTATATCAGTTCGAGCCCGGGGGACCTCGACTCGGACGTCGTGGGCTACGTGCTGTTCGGCCGGCCGCCGGGCGGCCCCGGCGGGCCGATGCCCGCCCAGATCGAGCTCGGCGCGGCCGTTCCCGACCAGGGCGTGGCGCTCACCCTGGGCGAGCCGTACCGGTTCCTCAATCCCTACGGCGTGGGCGCCGCCGCGGGCGATATCAACGCCGATGGGCTGCCCGACCTCATCGTCTCGGTGGCCGAGGTGGTGCTCGACGACCAGCTCACGAGCCGCGTGTTCGTGGTCTACGGCCAGCCCGACGGCCTGCCCGAGCGCATCGCGCTGGACGAGCTCGATGGGACCGACGGCTTCGTGATCGTGCCCGAGGCGGATGGCGACTACCTGGGCGCCGACCTCGCCGGCGCGGGCGACGTGAACGGCGACGGCGTGGACGACATCATCATGGGCGCACCGGGCGGTAGCGGGTCGAGCAGGCTGCTCATCATCGCGCCCGGGGCGGGGTATGTGGTCTTTGGCAAGCAGGGCGGCGTCGGGGCCGAGGTCCGCCTGGCCGACCTGGACGGCGCCAACGGGTTCGCCTTCAAGCCCGATGCGCCCACGCTGGCCAACGCCATGGGCAAGGGCGTGGCGGGCGTGGGCGACCTCAACGGCGATGGCATCGACGACGTGGCATTCGGCGAGCCGGGGGCCATGATCGACGATCTCCGGGGCGGCATGGTCCACGTCGTGTACGGACGCACCGGCGGCTTCCCCGCCCTGCTCACCCCCGGCGACCTGACCGAGGGCACCGGCCTGACCATCCACCAGGAGCCCAGCCAGGGCGCCCTGGGCTGGAGCGTGGGCGCGGCCGGCGACATCAACGGCGACGGCGCCCCGGACATGGCCATCGGCGCGCCCGGCTCGTTCGGCCTGAGCCCCCGTGTCCGCAGCGGCGCCATCCTCGTCTTCGGCAGCACCGACGGCACGCCACTGGGCGAGGGAGGCGTGCTGGACGTCAGCCAGGTGGGCGGCGACCGCGCGGTGCGACTGTTCCAGTACGACACCACCAGCCAGTTCGGCAACTATGTCCACGGCGTGGGCGACCTCAACGCCGACGGCGTCGACGACCTGGGCGTGGGCGCGTGGCAGGATTCGGGCGACCAGGGCCGCGCGTTCGTCCACCTGGGCGGCGGCCTGTGCCGGCCCGACCTGACCGCCGACGGAGTACTCGACGTCTTCGACTTCCTCGAGTTCTTCAACCTGTACGAGGCGGGCGGCGATTTCCGAACCGACTGGAACGGCGACTACCAACGCAACATCTTCGACTTCCTGGCCTACCAGTCCGACTTCGACGCCGGCTGCCCGTAGGTCGGCCACAACGGGCCACCGCCGGCCCGCCATGGCCACTGTCTCACCCGGCACACCATGAACGGGCCCGCCCGGGCCCGCGCCGCCGGGCGCGCTGTTTGCATGAGTCCCGCCATGCGACACACACCCATCACCGCCGCCGCCCTGCTGGCCGCCTGCGCCCCCCACATCACCGCGACGCAGGCCCTGGCCCAAGCTCCCGGCGATACGCTCGACCACCTCTGGATCACCCGCGTCGACACCGGCGGCCACCTCTCGGGCGGGCTCATGGACGCCCAGCTCGACCCGGCCACGGGCGAGCTGTTCCTCTGCGGCATCAGCGGGCCCTCGGGCAACACCGACGCCGTGGTCGCCTCGATCGACACCGACGGCAACCTCCGCTGGCGCCTGGACTACAACGGCCCGGGAAACTGGCACGACCAGGCCCGCGCCCTCGCGCTCACCGACACCGGCCGCGTGCTGGTCACCGGCAGCACGCCCGACTGGACCAGCCGGGCCCAGACGCTGCTGCTCGCCCTCGACCGCGACACCGGCGATCTGCTGGAGACCACCATCGACCGCTTCAACCCCGGCGCGTCCGAGGCCGGCTACGACCTGGTCGCCCTGCCCGGCGGCGAGGCGATGATCGGCGGGGGGACCAATGGCGATGGCTCGGACGTGCTGCTCATGCGTTTCGACGACGCGGGAACCCGCCAGTGGGGCACGACCTGGGACGGCGGCGCGTGGGGCCCCTACTCGCAGGATTCATCCGAGCAGATGCAGCGCATGGCCGACGGCAGCGTCCTCATGATGCCCAACGCCGTCATGGCCGACCTCCAGCCGGACTACTACCTCATCAAGCTCGACCCCGCCAACGGCTCGATCATCTGGGAAAACAACTACGGCACCCGCGCGGGCGAGTACAACCGGCGGTTCGTCGTCGACGACGCGGGGGACATCTACATCACCGGCGTGGGCCTGGACGGCGGCGACGCGTTCTTCACGGTCAAGGTCGACGGCGACACCGGCGCCGAGCTCTGGCGCGCCTACGACCAGCACGGCATCGACGACCACGCCATCACCATCGCGCTGGACAACCGCGGCGGGGTCTACATCGCCGGCGATGCGGACATCGACGGCAACGAGAGTAACTTCAACGACCTCATCTACGCCGTCAAGCGCGACGCCGCAACGGGCGCGCTGCTCTGGGAGTTCGTCTTCGGCGACACCTGCCACGGCTGCTATGACGTGCCCAGCAGCATCCGCGTGTCTCCCGCAGGCGAGGTCCTGCTGCTCGGCCGCGTCGGCTCGCCGCCCTACGGCGGGGCCACCATCCTCTTCCGCCTGGATACCGCCACCGGCGCCGAGATCGAACGCGCCACCAGCGCCCAGGTGCCCGCCGGCGCCATGCACTTCGACGACCGGGGCGACATCTACGTCACCACCCGCACCCGCAGCGCCGACACCGGCCAGACCACCATGACCGCCTGGAAGCTGGCCGCCATCGGGGGCCGGGCCACCTGCCGCGCCGACCTGGACGGCGACGGCGCCCTGACCCTCTTCGACTTCCTCGAGTTCCAGAACCGCTTCGACGCCGGCGACCCGATCGCCGATTTCGACGGCGACGGCGCCCTTACTTTGTTCGACTTCCTGGCC
>JBITAF010000047.1:0-71381 GCA_044440025.1 Phycisphaerales bacterium JB060
AAGGAAGACCTGCTGCTGCCCAAGCATGAGCTCGAGACGGTCAACGCCCTGCGTCGGCGGCTGCTCTCGATGCCCCCACCCCAGCAGATCGAGCAACTGCTCAACGCGCTCAAACGCTTCGAGAGTAATGAGGCGCTCATCGGCACCAATCGCTCGGCCAGCCCGGCCTGACGCCCCGCCATGTCGACGAGCCCCCTCGAGCTTGTCCCGCCCGTCGACGGCCTCGACCTGCTGCTCGACGGCGACGACTTCCTGATCGTGCGCGTGCAGAGTCACGATGGTGAGCGGGTCCGTGTGGGCATCCAGGATTCGTCGGTGCGTGTGCTCCTGGCGGTCCGATCGCCCGAGAACCGGCTGCGTTTCTTCCTTGTGCTGGCGGGCGTGATCGCCATCGTCGCGTTGGCGTTCGTGCTGCCGGTGAGCGCGGGCCTGCCCCCTCTGCTTGCGTTCGCGATGGCGGTGGCTGTGGGGCTGGTTGGGCTCGTGGCGGTGCTCATGACCCAGCCGGTGCGCGAGTACCGGTTCCACGACGATCTGCCCGGCGGGCTCGAGCGGCCGCCGCTGATGATGCTGTCCGAGCGGGCCGGGCAGCACGCGTGGTACGCCCTGCGCGACGAGCAGGGGAGGGTGATCGGTGACCTGGCCCGCCGGCTCGGCAAGTGGCGCATGCGCGGGTTCGAGCCGATCGAGCCGGAATCCGGAGCGATCGACGCGGCCCCGGAAGTCTCCGATCTGGCGGGCCGGCTGCACGCCTGGATCGTGACGATGGCCGAAGACAGGCCCGAGCCCGGCGGGGACACCGCCGAGGTCTCGGTGACGATCGAACGCAACTACATGACGCTGGCCTCGCTGGTGGGTGGCATGGTGTCCGGCCCGCTTGGTCTGGCGATGGCCGCCGATGGGCCATGGCGGCGCATGGAGTTCAAACGCGAGGGCAGGCTGGTGGCGACCGGGCATCGGCTGGACGATGGCGGGGCCATGCGACTTGAGCTCACCCCGGCGTTCGATCAGGCGACCGAACGCGAGGCCTGGGTCGACCGTCGCCACTTACTCGCGCTGGCGGTGCTGAGCCTGTGCTTCGAGGCCGAGCGATAGCCGGCCGCCGCATACGCTTCGGCATGGTGCAACTGAGCGTCAACGTCGATCACGTGGCCACGGTGAGGCAGGCTCGGCAAGGTGTCGAGCCCGACCCGGTGCGGGCCGCCCACGAGGCCGAGCTTGGTGGGGCCGACGGCATCACCGTCCACCTGCGCGAGGACCGACGCCACGTGCAGGACCACGACCTGCGCCGGCTGCGCGACACCGTCAACGTGCGCCTGAACCTGGAGATGGCCGCGACCGACGCGATGGTCGATTTCGCGCGCGAGCTCAAGCCCCACACGGCCATGCTCGTGCCCGAGGGCCGCCAGGAGGTGACCACCGAGGGCGGACTGGATGTCGCCGGGCAACTCGAGACGCTCACGGGCGTCGTGCAGCGATTGAAAGAGGCGGGGCTGATCGTCAGCGCGTTCATCGACCCCGAGTTGTCGCAGGTGGATGCGGCGCACAAGGCCGGCTTCGACGTGTGTGAGGTGCACACGGGTCCCTACGCCCGGGCGTGGACCAGGTGCGGTGGCGATTTCCGCCGCACGGATCTGTCGGCGTCGCTCGAGGAGGTGGCCCAGGCCGGTGCGCAGATCGCCGCCCGGGGTATGCGTTTCAACGCCGGCCACGCGTTGAACTACCACAACGTGGGCCCAATCGCCGCGCTGCCGGGCGTGGAGGAGTTGCACATCGGGCACGCGATCGTCAGCCGGTCGATCTACACCGGCTTTCGCGAGGCCGTGGCGGACATGAAGCGGATCATGTCACGCAGCGCGCGGGGCTGAGCGAGGCCACAAGCTCGGGAATCGCCGATCGCAGGACCGCGATCGTGCGCAGGTACTCGGAAAGGTCAAGATGCTCGTGCGGTGTGTGGTCGAGGGTGCTGTCGCCCGGCCCGTACGCGACGATGGGGCAATCGAACGAGGCGGCGACCGTGTTCATGTCGCTGGTGCCGGTCTTGACCGTGGCGATCGGCCGCCCGCCCTGTGTGCCGATCGCGTGCGAGAGGGCGTTGGCGAGCGGGCCCGTGCGCGGGCCGCGGTGGGCGGGGGCGTGGCCCAGGAAGGTCAACTCGCCATCGACCGAGATATCGCGGACATCGCGTTCGACTTCGTGGGCGTCGCGCCACGTCGGCAGGCGCAGGCCGAGCGTCAACTGGGCTGTGTCCCGCAGGCCATCGCTGGTTGTGCTGAAGCGTTGCAGGTTGGGCTGGATGGTGTCGAAGGCCCCCTGGCGGCCCAGGTTCCATTCCTGGATGTGCGCCGATACGCGGCGGTGCCACGCGAGCCCGCGCTCGGCTACCGAGCCGACCGGCCCGGCGGTGTGCCCACAATCCTGCGTGAACGCGGCGTGCACGAGCAGCCGGCCCTTGTAGCCAATGGTGAATCGATCCCAGCCGCTGGGCTCGCCGATGATGCACGCGTGCGGCCGGTACGCATCTCGAACGTGCTGCGCACCGGGCGAGGTGGGCGTCTCTTCACCCACCGCGCCGATGACCACCAGGCGAGCGCCTTCGGGGATGTCGGTTGATGCCGCCGCCATGGCGAACGCGGCAAGCGGACCCTTGGCGTCGACCGAGCCGCGGCCCCAAAGCGTGCCGTCCTCGATGCGCACGGGGATGTGCCCGGGCACCGTGTCGATGTGGCCCAGCAGCATGATCTCAACCGCGTCGGGGTCGTCACTGCCCAGCACGCCCACGGCGTTGCCGGCGTCGTCGATATGGGCGCGGTATCCCAGTTGGGTCAGCCGCTGCACGAGCAGGAGTACGGCGGCGTGCTCGTCGCCCGAGACGCTGGGTGTTGCGACCAGGTCGTGCAGGAGATCGATGGCACTCTGGTTGGAAACGCTCATGAGAGCACCGTTCCTTGCCCCCGCAGGGCGTGCTGGATGGGCCGCTCGCGGCGTGCATCGGCCAGGATAACGCGAGAGACGCCCGCGTCAATGGCCTCGCCCGCGGCGAGCACCTTGCGCTTCATGCGGCCCTGGGCCAGCTCCATCGCGGTGTCGATCTCGGCCCGGGTGAGGCTTGGGATGAGCGTGGACTCGTCGGGGAACGCGCGGAGCAATCCCGGCACGTTAGAGAGGATGACCAGCGTCTCGGCGCCCATCGCCCCGGCGGTGATGGCGGCGGCGCGGTCGGCGTCGACGTTGATGGGTTCGTGGTCGTAGCTGATCGCCGGCGGGCAGAGCACGGGCACCTTTCCGGCTTCGAGCACGGATTGCAGGAAGCCGGCGTCGATGCGCTCGATGACGCCCGAGTGATCGTCGCGGATAATGGTGGTCACGCCGTCCTGCACGGCTCGGATGGCGGTCTTGCGCTTGCCGGTCCACAGCCCACCGTCGACGCCGCTCAGGCCAGCCGCGTCGACGCCGCGCTCGCGGAGGGTGCGGACGACGCGCGCGTTCAGCCGGCGGCATGCCATCTGGAAGACGTCGATGGCGGCCGCGTCGGTGTACCGGCTCGTGTGCCCGCTGGGGCTGGTGATGAACCGCGGCTCGAAGCCGAGATTCGCGCTGAGCGTGTTGGTCTCGTGCGAGCCGCCGTGCACGACGACCACCTGCTGGCCCTGGGCGACCAGGGCGGCGATATCGTCGCAGGCGTGCTGGGGGCCGATGCCCTCGGCCCCGCCGATCTTGATGACGATCATGGAAGTCTCCTAGACGGGATGGAGCCCGAAGAATGCGAGCCCCGCGGTTTCTTCGAAGCCGCAGGCGAGGTTCATGCATTGGACGGCGCTGCCGGCGGCGCCCTTGCCCAGGTTGTCGATGGCGCACAACGCGACGACGCGGCCCGCGCCCTGCTCGACCTCGAAGCCCACGTCGGCGTAGTTTGTGCCCGCGAGGATCTTGGGCTCGGGCAGGCGGTACAGGCCGCGTCTTTCCTTGACGATGCGCACGAACGGCTCGCTCGCGTAGGCGTCGCGGTACATCTTCCACACGTCGCGGTTGGCCAGCTCGCGATTGGTCAGCACATGGCACGTCGCCAGCACGCCGCGGACCAGGTCGGTGGTGGTCGCCGTCACGTGCAGGGGGAAACCGCCGCAGAGCTGGCAGACCTCGGCGCTGTGTCGGTGGCCGGTGGGGGCGAAGGTTCGCAGGGCGTGGGCGCGCTCGGCGTGGTTGCTCGCGGCGCTGGGCTCGGCGCCCGACTCGCTCGATCCAACCTTGATATCGGCGATCACACGCTCGATCACGCCCGCCCGCGCCAGCGGCAGCAGGGCCAGGTTCATCGCCGTCGCGTTGCAGCCCACACCGCTGATGAACCGGGCGTCCGACAGGTGCTCGCGGTAGGCCTCGGGCAGGCCGTACACGAAGCGATCGAGCCACTCCGCAGCGGGATGGGGCTGGCCATAGGTGTGCTCGTACAACACCGCGTCGCGCAGGCGAAAGTCGCTGCTCAGGTCGATGACGCGGTGGGCGAGGCTGGTGTAATGCTCGATGTTCCCGGCCGTCTCGCCGTGGGGCAGGCACAGGAAGACAACATCGACCGGCTCCACGTCGGCGGGGTCGATCAGAGAAAGGTCGAGAACGCCGCGGAGGTTGGGGTGGATGCTGCCGATGGGCCAGCCCGCACGGCCGCGTGACGTGGCCCAGGCGATGGAGGCGTGCGGGTGAGCCGCCAGCAGGCGGAGCAGCTCGCCGCCCGTATAGCCCGCGCCACCGATGATGCCGACGCGTACTGGCTTGGAAGCACTCATACCACCCCCGCGGGTGTGTTCGCGACTTCCAGAACATGGTCGACCACGCGGGCGGGGATGTCGACGCCGGTGGTCTCGATCGAGTTGCGGAACTCCATCGTCGAGTTCACCTCGCACACGAGCAGGCCACGATCGGGGCACTCCATCAGGTCGATGGCGAGCAGGCTCAGCTCCGTGCCGCCCACGGCCGCCGCGGCGCGCCGGCAGATGTCGTCCAACTCCGGCGAGACGGGCAGCCCCTCCGCCCGCCCGCCCCGCGCGGTGTTGGTGATCCAGTGCTGGCCGTGCCGCATGATGGCGGCGATGGTCCGACCGCCGACGACAAAGGCGCGGATATCGCGGTCGGGCTTGTGGACCAGTTCCTGCAAATAAATCACGCCGTGCTGCGGGCCGCCGAGGGTCAGCTTGTGTTCCAGCACGGCCTCGAGCGCGTCGCGGTCGTTCAGCCGCCCGACCATTCGGCCCCACGAGCCCACGCAGGGCTTGATGACGATCGGATACCCGAGCGTCTCGGCCGCCCGCACGGCCCCCTCGGCGCTGAACGCCGCGACGGTGCGCGGTGAGGGCACGCCAGCGTCGGTGAGCGCCAGGGTCGTCAGCAACTTGTCGCCGCACACGTGCGTGACGCTCGAGGGATTCAGGCAGATGGCCCCGCGGCTCTCGTACGCGCGGACGACTGCGAGTGCCTTGCTGTGGCTCAGACAGCGGTCGAGGAGGACGTGGGGCACGTCGCCCGTTTCACGGGGCGCCGTCAGGTCAAGCACCGCCTCGTCGGCGTGGACGAACTCGGTGGCGATGCCGCGGCGCTCCAACTCGTCGATGAGCAGGCGTTCCTCGACGCGGACGCGGGTGTGCAGGAGTGTCAGTCGCATGGGGTTGGGTTCCTCTGGGCGTTGGATCGGGGATCGCCGCACTCGACTGGCCGCTCATTCGCCCCAGTCCTCTTCCACCTCGGGGGCCAGGGCGAGGGTGATGGGCGCGACGGCGGTCACTTCCAACTCGGCTCCGCAGTCCGGGCACCGCACGATCTCGTGGCGGCGGGGGGCGCGAGCGAAGGTGATGATGGCGCCGCACTCGGGGCAGGTGGCGGTGAGGGTCTCGGTCGTCGTTGCGGTCTGGCTCATGATGAATCTCCTGGAAAACGCGGGCATAGCACTGGGTCAACACAACAAAAAAGCCCGCCGGTTTCGTTCCGGCGGGCCTTGCGATTGTGGATGCAAGGGGTCTTAGCGGACGCGCACGCGACCGTCGCCGGGGGATTGGTTCCCTTTGGCTTTGGCTTTCCCGGTGAGGGGCGTGGTGATGGTGGCGCGGCTGCTCATGTGTTCAATAATCCCCATCGGCTGGTTCGAGTCAAGCGGTCGAGCGGAAGTTCATCACCCGCAGCCCGCGTCGAAGGTCGTCTGATACGCCATGAAGTCGAACACTGTCAGTTCGCCGTCCCCGTCGAAGTCGGCGATGGGGTCGCCGGCGTCGAAGAGGTCCAGGAAGGTCAGGAAGTCGAAGATCGTGAGCGAGCCGTCGGCGTCCAGGTCGGCCGGGCACGACTGTTCGCAGCCGTAGCGGGCGAGCATCCATGAGGGCTCGCCACCCGCGCGGTTGAAGCGGCCGCCCACCCACAGGCTTGGGCCGCCATTGCCGTCGACCGACAGCAGCGACGCCGCATCCACGCTGACGCCGGTGGCCGATGGGCCCTCGAAGGCCGTCCATTGCGCGCCATCCCACGCGGCGATGTTGTTGGCGGTAACCGTGCCCACAAGCTCGAAGTCGCCGGCCGCGACGAGCACCGGTCGGCTGCCGAGTTGGTGTGTCGCCAGGGCGTCGATGCGTCCGGTCGGCTGGGGCCCGGGAGCCGACCAGGCCCGGCCGTCCCATCGCGACAGCCGGGTGAGCAACGGCGGTTCGAACAATCGCCCACCGACAAACAGCACGGGGCCCGCGCCCTCATCGAACACCTCCATCGGCGCGGGCGAGTCGATCTGCGCGTCGCCGACGCTGGACCACGATCTGCCGTCCCACCGCGCGATGCCCCGCGCGGTGACGCCCTCGGGGCCACCCGCACGCGTGAACCCGCCGGTCGCGTAGAGTTGCGGCCCATCGCCCGCGTCGTACACGGCCAAGTGGTACACGATGGGAGCGCCGCCGGAAAGCCCCTGGGCCTCGCCCGTTCCTACCGCCGACCAGCCGCGCCCGTCCCACCGGGCGATGTTGCTGGCCGGCACGCCACCGGCCTGCGAGAAGGCGCCTGCGGCATAGAGGGCCGGCCCGGAACCATCGTCGTAGATCGCCATGGCATTGACCTGCACGACGGGCGTGTCGCTCGTCACGCCGCCGGCCAGATCGCTCCATTGCGATCCGTCCCAGCGGGCGATGCGACCGACGGGCGTGTCGCCCGCGTGGCTGAAGCTACCAGACACGAAGATCGCCGGGCCGCGCCCATCATCGTGGTAGATGATGTCGTTGACCATCTCGCGGCGCGCGAAGCCATCGCGTGAGGACACGCCCGCCACGCCGTCGGGACCCGCCAGCGGCTGCCAGCTCTGGCCATCCCACAAGCCCACGTGGTTCAGGGCGCGGTCCTGCTCGATCACGAACGAGCCGCCCGCGTAGAGGCCGTCGCCCTCACCCGGCAAGGCCGGCGACAAAGCGGTCACTTCGGCGCCGCGCACCAGGCCCCCGCCCACCGACGCGAGTTCGACGCCGTCCCACGCGGCGAGCGAAGCGCGCGCCACGCCGCCGATCTCCCAGAACCGCCCGCCGATGAACAGCCGCGGCCCATCGTCCATGTCGTGGGCCTCGATCGTGCTGATGCCGAAGTTTGCTCCGGGCGGGAATGGGCTGGACCAATCCCGCCCGTCCCAGCGCGCCAGGCGCGTGGCGGGCACGCTGCCGGCCGACTCGAACCGCCCGCCCACGTAGAGCGCCGGGCCGGTGCCGTCGTCGAAGGCGCCCAGCGCGTCGCCGCCGGCGTCCAGTCCGCTGCCCAGGGCCTCCCAGCCATCGCCGTCCCATCGTGCCACATGGTTGACCGTCTCATCGCCAGCCGTCGCGAAGAACCCGGTGCAGTAGAGCGCCGGTCCGCGGCCATCGTCATAGACGGCCATGTCGCGCACCTCGTTGGTGGGGATGCCCTCGCCCAGCGTGTGCCAGTTGGTGCCATCCCATCGCACCACGGTGTGGCCCTCGAACGAGCCGCCCAGCGCCATGCGCCCGCCGACGAACAGGCTCTCGCCTGATCCATCGTCGAACACCTCCAGGCACAGCTTGTTGCCGATGATCTGCCGCGGCGTACGCACCCCGAGCACCGAGGACCACGAACGCCCGTCCCACGTGGCGATGCCATCGGCGAAGATGTCGCCCGCGCGGTTGAAGGCGCCCACGACGTAGAGCACCGGCCCGGAGCCGTCGTCCCAAACGGCCAGGTCGTAGGCGGCGATGTTGACCCCCGTGCCGTTGTCGCCGGTCACCGGCCGCCAGCGCTGGCCATCCCACCGCGCGATGTGGCCGAAGTGCTCGCCCCCGATCGTCTCGAAGTTGCCCGTGGCGTAGAGCTGCTCGCCCGATCCGTCGTCGAAGACCGCCAGCGATCCCACGCCCCGCAGGGTCCGGCCATCATCGCCGACGAGGGTCTCCCAGCGTTCGCCGTCCCATCGCGCCACGCCGCCGCCCTGGGACATGCCGGCTAGGAAGAACTCGCCGCCCGCGTAGAGGGCCGGGCCGGCGCCATCGTCCCACACCAGCGTGGCCCCGACCTGCGAGGGCGTGCCCAGGGCCCCGAACGGCCCGCCGTCCCACGCCGGCTCGCACGGCTGGGCCGGGGCCAGGGCCGGGAGGGCGAGCGCGAGGATGGCCACGTGACCCCGCAGGGCACGCATGGCAAGACGGGCGAGCGATCGGCCCAAGTGGGTGGTCGAGGGTGGCATACGGGTCTCCTTCTTGGATCGGCCTGGGCGTGCCGGCCCGTGGCGATGGGTCGCGCGGGCGGCGTGGATCTTCGTTATACCCCAGATCACACGGCCATCCAAGCCCATTTGTGGTCTTTCGCCAACGAGTTCCTCGGGAACTTCAAGGACGGCGGTTTCGTGGACCTCGACCCGCCCCCGGGACGGCCAGCATCTGGTACCCGCATCGTTCGTGGCAGCGGCAAGGCCAGCGAGTGTTCGCAGCCGGCGATGCTGACGCTGGGCGCAAGAGGCCGGCCTACCCCGCCGAGGTCGTGCGCGGCGTGAGGGTTCCTTTTTGGTCGCCGGCCATCGCCCTGCGGGCCGCCCGGGGGCTGGCCTGGTTCGACGGCCAGGAACAGCCGGCGGCCAAGGCCGGGCGTGGCCGAGCAACGCAACGCCACGAATCGTGAACCGGGCGTCACCGGCGGTGTACCGTCCGCCCATGCGACACATTCGACTTCTGTGGGACGCCCTCCGCTCGAGCCTGTGGTTCGTGCCCGCGTTGTTCGTATTCGGCGCGCTGGTGCTGGCCCAGGGCATGATCGAGTTGGGGCACATCCTGCCGATGGACGACCTGGAAGAAGCGCTACCGCGGGTGCTGGCGGTGGGGCCCGACGGGGCCCGCAGCGTGCTGGCGACGATCGCCGGCTCGATGATCTCGGTGGCGGGGGTGGCCTTTAGCATCACCATCGTGGCCCTGACGCTGGCCTCCAGCCAGTACACCAGCCGCATCCTGCGGAACTTCTTGCGCGACCGGTCCAACCAGGCGGTGCTTGGTGCGTTCGTGGGCATCTTCGTGTACTGCTTGTGGGTGTTGCGGACGGTCAGCGAGGGGGGCGACTACAGCTTCGTGCCAGTGCTGGCCGTGCTGTTCGCCGTCGTGCTCGCGCTGGTGGGTATCGCGTGCCTGATCTTCTTCATCCATCACATCGCCCGCAGCATCCAGGCCGAGCGGATCATCCTGGCGGCCACCGACGAGACGCTCGCCGCCGTCGATCGGCTCTTCCCCGAGGGCATGGGCCAGGACGCCCGGGTGGTACACCCGGCCATGCCTCCCGAGGAGACCGCCTGGCATGCCATCGCCGCGTCTTCCACCGGCTACCTCCAGTCGGTCGATGGAGACGGGCTGGTCATGCTGGCCAGCGAGCGGGACCTGGTCATCCGCATGGAGCGCCCGGTGGGCGGCTTCGTGGTCGAGGGCTCGCCGCTGGTCTCCATCGCCGACCTGCCCGCGCCAGAGGACGAACTGGTCGAGAAGGTCAACGCCCTGCTGGCCATCGGCGGCCAGCGCACGTTGGTGCAGGACGCGGGCTTCGGCATCCGGCAGATCGTCGACGTAGCGCTCAAGGCCCTCAGCCCGGGCATCAACGACACGACCACCGCCGTGAGCTGCGTGGAGCACCTGACGGCGATCATGGCCAGGCTCGCCCAGCGGCGGATACCAAGCGAGCACCGCATCCGCCGCGGCAAGCTGCGGCTCATCGCGATGCGGCCGGGCTTCCACGCGATGCTCGGCCAGGCGTTCGACCAGATCCGTCAGACTGCCGGTGGGAACGTTGCCACGCTTGCTGCGCTCGTGGACGCCCTGGCGGTCATCGCTGAGCTGACCGACGACGAAGATCGCCGTTCGGCCATCGCCGGCCAGCTCCGTCTGGTGGCCGACAAAGCCGCGGCAACGGTTGAGCAGGCCGAGGACCTGGCGGGGATCGAGGCGGCGGTGGGGGCCTTACGAGAGCGGCTGGGCGAGCGGGCATAAGAAAACCCCGGCGATCACCGGGGTTTCTGGCTTGAGAAGTGCAGACTCGGATCAGCAGCCCGCGTCGAACTCGTTCTGGAAGGCCAGGAAGTCGAAAATGGTCAGGCTGCCGTCGCCGTCGAAGTCGGCCGCCGGGTCGCCCGCGTCGAACAGGTTCTGGTACGCCAGGAAGTCGAAGATGGTGAGGCTGCCGTCGCCATCCAGGTCGGCGCGGCAGGTCGGGTCGTCGCCGATCAGGCGCACCCGGACATCGTCGATGTACCACTGGTCTGTGGTGTCGCTGCCCGGGGTCGTGAAGCGGACCCGGAAGCCATCGCCGTAGGCGTCCAGCGGGATCTCGGTCGCGCTGGCGATGAAGGTGGTCTGGTCGACGCCATCGGAGACGACCTCGGTCAGGTCGCGCCATTCTCCCAGGAAGCCGCTGTAGTACTCGACGTTGAGAACCTTGCCGTTCTCAACGCCGCGGTGCTGGCTGTGGAAGACGACCTCGACGGGCATGTCGGGGATGAGCGTGGCCGGCACGTTGATGCGCGAAGAGGCCAGCGTCGCATCGTTGAGCAGCAGCAGGCTGTACGGCTCGCTGGGCGGGTTCTGCCCCAGCGTCGTCGGCGCCACGCTACCGGAAACACCAATCCACTTGTCGGTGTCCAGGGCGACCTCGGGGAAGTCGTCCTCGAAGGGAAGCTCGAACGCGGCCGCCAGACCCTCGGTGCCGATCACCGCAAGGGCGAAGTCAGCGTCGCGGCCGGTGGTCTCGCGGTGCCCATCGGTGTTGAGGTCGGCGGCGATGACCTCGACGGTCCATGTGCCCGCCTCGGGGTTCTGGATGAACACGTTCTCGACGGTGTCCACCGTGTTGGCCGAACCGCCCGCGACGCTCCAGATGCCCGAGTTGAGCCCGTGGTTGCCCCAGAAGGTCTGCCCGCTGGGAGAGGTCACCCGCAAGTCGAGGTTGTTGATGCGATGCACCGTGCTGGAGGTGGTGCCCTGGCGATCGGCCCACGTCAGCGTGGTGCGCAGGGCGGGCGTGCCGGCCGCGACCTTCAGCGGGTACGTCGCGGTCTCCAACTCGCCGATGACGTCTTCCTCGTTCACAATGAACATCGCCTCGCGGTTGTCATACAGCACGCGGAGATCGGGCATGCCCCAGCCCTGCTTCACGCGGGCCTTGTCGTTGCCGATGCTCGACCCGGTGAAGTTGTACGGCACCGCCCCGGCGATCATCAGGGCCTTAGCGGTGGTGAAGCGGGGGCGCTCTTCGAACACGTCGCCGCCCGAGGTGGGATTGCCAAAGACCCCCTCGGACCACATCTGGTAGAGCACGCCGAAGTGCCCCGAGACGATTGGCGTGGCGCCGCTGGTGCCCCCGAACTCGGTGTACGCCGATGTGCTCGAACTCGTGGCCGCCCGAGTCAGGTCGTAGAAATGCGTCAGATCGGGCTTGATCCGGCCGTCCGAAGCCGGGCCCCGGCTCGCCCCGCCGCACCAGCAGTCATCGCCCTTGCTCAGGGTGTTGCGATGGACGACGCCACCCACCGAGACGATGTTCTTCGACCACGCCTGGGGCCGCGACTGCTGGCTGCCCTGGTTGGACTGGCTCTGGGTGATCAGGATGTCCATGTCGAAGATGATGCGGTCCATCTCGCTGCTGGCTGTGGTATAGGTCGTGGTTAGCCCGCTGCCCCAACTGTTGGACTGATAGACCGCGCGGTACGGCAGCGTCGGGTTGACGAGTTGAGCGGTGTGCGAGTAGCGGTTGCCAGTGAAGCTGTAGCTCGCGAAGATGCCCTGCGCATCGGGCACCATGCCGCGTGCGACGCTCGAGGCGCCCCGCGCGAAGTTGATGCTGTATGTGCTGGTGCCGTGGCTGTCCACGCCCGTGCTGCCGTGGATCAACGGTGGCTTGTGCGTGAACTCCTGGTGGTTCTGCCGGATGCCGCTATCCATGACCTCCGCGCGGACGCCCTGGCCCGAGAAGCCGGTGACGCTCTCGATGTAGTTGGCCCCGCCGATGACGCGGGCGATGTTCATGTCCGTCTCGGGCGCATGCCATCGGTCCAGGAACAGCACGTCGCTGTCGGCCGCCACCGCGAGGATCTGCGCCGGTGTCAGCGTAGCCTCCAGGCGACCTACCTCCGGCACGGTCAGGTCGACCCGCGCTCCCAGCCCCTCGATGGCCCGCACCATGCGTTCCATGGCCGCGTTCCCATCTGTCAGCAGTTCGATCGAATAGCGAGCGCTCCCGCTCGCGAACGAGCCGCCAAGCACCAACGGCTGGAGCACCTCTTCCTCGAGCTTGTACGCCGGGTGGTACGGCCCCACCCAGCGGACGATACCCATCGCCTCGACCGCGGCGCGTGCGTCGGGATCCATACGCACGATGCGCGCATGATCGTGCAGAGCGCGAAGCACGGTCGCCCCCGCAGCCTGGAGCGCCCGGTCGGCGGCCGCCACCGGCTGGCCGATGAACTGCACGATGTACGCATCGTTGTCCGCCGCCGCGGTGAGGTTCGCCGGCACGGCAGGGGTGAACGTGTCAGGATCGAACTCGGCATACCGCAGCCGGATGGTGCTCTGGCCGGGCGCAACGCGATCGATGCGATGCCCACGCAGCGAGATGGCCGTGTACCCGACCTCGCCGTCGGCGGTTGCCTCCTTCCACGATATCAGCACGGCCTCGCCGCCGGGCACCCGCGCCTGTTCAAGGTCGAGCACCGGGCCCATTGCCTGGTGGAACGGCTTGCCCTTGAAAGTCAGCGTCGGGGGTGCGTCGTCATCGTGTGCGCTTACCGCCACCGTTGAGGCCGTGTGTGATTCGTCCGCCCGGGTGAGCGTGGCCGCCAGCCCGAGAGCCAGACCACACACGAGCACGAGTCCCATCTTGGAATGCATGTCGAAACCTCCCTGGAAGGCTCCCGGTAGGAGCAAAGTCCGCTGGCAGTTCAACACCGCGGTTGGATTTTGATCGGCGGCCGGCAGCCGAAGCGGGGGTAGCCCCGCGTCTTCAATGTAACACCACGAACGGCCCGGGCCATTGCTCGACCTGTTTGGGCGTCCGTGTTATGTGTAGTACGCCCGCAAATACGGACGCGCTTCACATTACGTGACCTCTGCGTCATTCAGCAGATCAAGCAGCCGATTCGCCGTCGCCAGCAGTTCCGACGATTCCTGGTCGGAAGTACCCATAACCTCACCCCGGAACGCCTCGGCCAGCACGCCGGCGCGATCCAGGGGTTGTTCCTGGGGAATCAGGCCTCGCTCGGTCAGAAAATCTCGCAGTTGTTCGGTTTTGTTCGCCCGGAAACCCTTCGCTCGGCCCGCTTCCAGGGCTTCAAGCAGCCCGACTCCAGACCCGCCAACCTGGTGGCAGAGTTCGATCACCCGCTCCCGGTACGTCGGGCTGACCGCGTCGGTGTCATGGATATCCCGCTCGGCCACGGCCCTGGCACGGCCACGACGCCACGCCCGCACAAGCCGGACGACCACGGCGCTCGCGCGGACCAGCGCCGGATCATCGACCCATTGGGGCCTGGCCAGCACCTGTCCCACGGTCGAGATGCCCCGCCGACGCAGGTTGTCCAGGGCCTCAAGGTTGTTGGGCAAGAGGTGGTACAGATCGATGGCGGCTGTGCTGGCCCACGGGTCCAGTGGTCGCACACCGATCTCATGCAGATAGGCCTCACGCGGCATATCGCCGGGGGAAGGCGCCGGCTTTGGTTCCATCAGCACGTCGGATGGGTTGCGATCGGTCGCCTGCCGGCCGCGGATCTTGTCCAGATCGATTCGTGAGCACGAAACCTGCGAATCTCGCGCGAGCCGTTCGAGCCGGGCGGCGTGGCCCGGCTCGCAGGTGAGGTAGATAAGCTGCCGGCCATCACGGGCCAGCTCGACCGCCGCTCGCGCGACCGCCACGAACCGCACGTCGTCGGTCGTCGCGAGCGGCTCATCGAGCACCAGCGGAAGGGGCGCCGCGTGCGCGCGGCGTTCGGCATCCAGGGCGCTGGCCAGCCGCATCGCCAGCAGGGCCTGGGCGCGGGTGCCGGTCGACAACGCCCCGTACCCCTTGTTCGCTCCCGTGCGGAGGTCGTGCACCACCGGCTCGCCGCCGTCGATCCGCAGCCCGTACGCGCTGCCGGTGAACCGCATGAGCAGCTCGTCGGCCGTCCGAACGAGCGCGGGCGCCTCCTCGCCGCTCATGCTCTCGACCGCCCGCTCGAGGATGAGCCGGCGGGCCGCCTTGGCGCACTCGTCGTCGCGCGCCTCGGCCACACGCCGTGCCGCCCGCTCCACGTCGCCCAGGGCCCGGCCCACGTCAGCGCCAGCGCGCGCCAAACGGATCTGTGCCTCGATGTCGCCGATCTGACCATACAGTTCGTCGGCCTCCTCGCCCGCTCGCTCGCACGCGCTGGCTTGCTCCTCGAGCCCGGCGTGTTCGAGTTCGAGAAGATCGCTCCGGCCCGCCAACGATTGGTCCAGCCGTTGCAAGATCGCTTCGCGCCGACGGATCTTGTCGCTCAACTCGTGCGCCCGCTCCCCCAATCGCAACCACTCGGTCAGTTCGGCCAGGCGATCCTCCGACAGCTCCAGGGTTTCCAACTCGCTCCGGTACTCTTCCAGGGCTCGATCCCGGCGGAGCCCGGCTTGGGCCGCGAGCCGCTCGGCCTCGCCCACGAGGTGAGCCAGGCGACCATGCTCGTGCGCGCGCCGCTCCAGTTCGTTTTTCGAGGCGGTGAGTCTCTCCAGGTCGTCGCATCGCGAGATTGCGTACACAGCCAGGATGCTCGAAGCTCGTACGAGCAGGCCGGCCCGTTGGGCCTCGAGTGACTCCGCGCCTGCCCTGGCGCCGTGCAACTGACGCACGAGCGTGTCGAGCTGCCGGACGCGATCGGCGGCCGCCGCGATCGAGAGCGTCGAGACCAGCATCTCGTCCTCGCCTGCGATGTCCCGGACAGCGCGCACCGCCTCCCGGTATGCCGCCTCGCTTTGCTGCGCCCGCTCGCGATGCGCCTCGGTACTGTCGCCGGTTGCAGGCGGCTTGCGCAACGCTTGGAACGCGCCCAGAACGGTGGCGGCCGCTGCCAGCAGCGCGGCGATCCACGCGGCCGAGGCGGCGGCGGCCACGGCGGACAGCAGCATCGAGGCGATCACCACGATCAGCAGCGCGCGCGGCCGCGCTGGCGGAGCCGTGGCTGGGCCCTCCGCCGCGGCGGCGTCTCTGGACCGACGCTCGCGTGCCTCGTGGGCGGTGTTCAACGCTTCCTCGAGCTTGCCCAGCGCCTCGCGGTCGAGTGAACGCAAGTCGTGGGGGATCGCGTCGGCTTCCCCCTGGAACTCCTCCGCCCTGCGTCGGGAATCCGCGAGCTGACGATCGACGGCCAGCAGCTCGTTTTCCAGCCCGGCCAAGGCCTTCAGATGTCCGGCCAAGTCGTCGCCACTGGGTAACTCGAGGTCCGAGAGTTGCTCGCGGGCCATCCGGGCGCGTTCTTCCTCCGCTTCGATCACGGCAGCCTCGTGCTCGATCCGCGCGCGGATGTCGTGGAGCCGCCGATCCTCGTCTCCGCGAACACGCAAGGCTCCCTCGGGCATACGAGAGAGTTCGTGCCGCAGCTCTGCCAGGACTGCCAGCACGTCGAGCCGCTCGAGCGCGTCCCGGACCAATGCGCTCCTCGAAGCCAGTCGCCGGCACGCCTCGGCTCGTTCTCTCAGCTCGGGCAGGCGTGATTCCTCGGCCACGAGCGCGCGTGTCTGGGACCTTGCCTTGGCTAACTCGTCTTCAGCCTTTTCCGCGTCCCGGCGCGGTGCCGTGGGCGACTTGGGCTGGGCCGCCTCGTACAGGGGCGTGAGGTCGTACCCGCCCCGCAGTTCTCGCGTCATGGCGGCGCGGATCGCCGCATCGTGCGAGTCGTGGGCCCACAGGTCGGCGATGCCTACAACCATCCCCCGCCCGGCACTTTCGTGGGGCAGCGTTGGGGCCTCGCCCTGCCACCCCCCGCCGTGCAGATCGACGAACGCGGAGTATTCCCGGCCCTGGTCCTCGAAGTCGCCACGGGCTTGCAGGCTCTCGTGCCGCTGGGGCCACAGCAAGAGCCTGATCGCCATGGCCAGTGTGCTCTTGCCCGACTCGTTCCGTCCCTCGATGATCGTCAGACCTTCGCCGAAGCTGGCAACCTCGAAGCCGAGGCTGATGCCGGCGCTGTGCAGGATCTCGACGCGGCGGACACGCATCAGGCGCTGCCCTCGGCCCGCTGGGCCAGCAGGGCTCCAAGCATGGCCCGCGCCTCGCGCTCGAGCGTCGGTCGGGCCTCTGGCGGCGGGAGCGCGACCTCGCCCATCTCCGGCGGGCGGAAGTTATGCCGGCCGGAGATCGACGAGAACTCCGTCTCGGCACGCTCGACGAGTTCCCCGGCGTCGCCGGCCCGGAGCTCGAGGATCAGGCTCGCGATTCGGCCCGCCGCCGACCGTTCACCCGCGAGCCTTTCAAGATGCAGCGGGGGGGTCACTTGCCCTTCGATCTTTTCGATGAACACCGCCCGGCCCCGGTGCTGCCAGGGGTGCCCAGGCTCGATGGCCGCCGCCCTGGCGTTGATGTCCTGCCAGGCGTCGTGCTCGCCGGCCAGCACGATCCGGACACCGACGGCCCGGGCCGACTCAAACTGCGCGGCTGCCATCTCGGCCCGTTCGCGAGCCGTGGTGTCAATCGATCCCGTGTCGAGCCCGTCGCACTCGATGCTGACGCCCGCCCATCCGATGGGCGCCAGGGGGCGGTGCTCGAGCGACACGCCCCGGCCATCGCATCGCACGAGCCACGCGCCCCGCGGGCCCGTCTCGCTCGGGTCGAGCCCGCAGAGGCTGCCCAGGTATCCGCTGGGGTGATCACCGGCCAGACGCGCGTGAGATGGGGTGTGCACGTGGCCGAGCAGCCAGGCATCAGCCGCGTGCTCGCGCAGGTGCGCGGCGGTGAATGGCGCGTAGACGCTGCGTGGGGTGTCCGCGTCGCCGTGCAAGAGGCCGATGCGTCGCCGCGTGCTTCTGGGTGGGGGCGTGTCGAACGGGCTGGCCGTGTGGTGTGAGTCCGGAAATCCCCAGCCCAGGATCTCGATGTCTCCAACCGCGGTCGGGACGGCCTTGCTCTCCCACGTGCCGGCGTCGCCCAGCAGGGTCAGGCCGTCGATCGACGCGGCCAGCTTCGGCAGCACGTGGGCGTCATGGTTGCCAGCGATCGCCAGAACGGGCAGGCCATCGAGCTTCTCGACGGCATTTTGAAGGGCCGAGAACACCTCGAAGTACGCGCCGTCGTCGTCGACCACGTCGCCTGCCAGCAGCAGGGCGTCGACACGCTCGCGCCGAGCCAGTTCGACCAGTCGCTCGAGTGCGCCGAATGGTCCCAACTCAGCAGACCGTTCGCGCAACGCCGCGGGCAGGCTCGCGATGGGCCGGCCCAGGTGCAGGTCCGCCGCCGCCAGGAACCGCGCCTCAGCCATCGGCCGCCCCAGCGGCCCGCCGCCTCAGGGTGAACGTCACGAACGCCCCGGCCAGCACCAGCCCGAACGCCAGCGGCAGCCACTGCTCCTGCCGGGCGATGAACCCCATCGCGTACATGGGCAGCACGCCGGCCATCGTCACCACCACGACCGCGCGCCCGGCGGGGGTCATCGGCCCCATGCGCATCGCGCTGGGCACCATGGCGTACAGCACGTAAGCCGGGAAGAACAATCCGTATGCCGACAAGAACAGGCGATAGACGACCTCCCACGCGTGCATCTCGTCGGCCCAGGGGATGGGGCCGTCGGGCAGCGACCACAAAGCCGCAAGTGCGGCGATCGTCAGGCCCAGCGTGATGCCACGCTGGACCAGCGTGAGCTTCGACTCGCGCAGGTGAACGGCCAGGGTGAAGCCGCCCTGCACCGCCAGGTGCGCCAGCACCAGCAGCCACCCCACACCGTGGCCCGAAATGATGGCCGAGGCGTACAGCACCGTAAAGCCGATCATGACCACAAACGGCCCGAGAAAGCCGAACGCGAACGCGACCTTCCCCCCCGCAGCGCCGGTCTGTGCGCGGGCACGCAGGAATGTGGCATCGAGGTAAGGGCAGAGCGTGAAGCCAAACACCACGACCGGCGCGAGCATCAGCAGGTCCCCGGTGAGCCCGCCATCGAACATTTTCGGGTCGGCAAGTGCGTTTGATGCCTCGCCGGTCACGTAGGCGATTGCCAGCACCACGCTGGTTCCCCAGACCGTGGCCGCGGTCACAAGCCAGCGACGAATCGCAAGCAGCACCAGCGCAAAGACCGTGGCCAGTACCAGCACGCCCGGCTGGCCAGCGATGGCCGGCAGGCCCTCGATCGATAGCGCGATCGCTCCAAGCACGAAGAGATGGAACGCGATGGTCACCATCGAAAACCGCCGGATGGCCGTGTCGTGTGCGAACCGGACCCGCTGCGCCGCCTCAGCGTCTCGCAGCACCGTCCCCATCGCTGCCGCACCGATGGCGTTGGGCGCCAGAAAGACGGCCAGCCCCCACCAGCCGAAGTCTCGCAGCATCAATGCCGGCAGGATCATGCCGATGACCCATGTCCACGAGACGGCCAGGTAAAAACCCCAGCCGAGAACGGACCAGGGCGATGAGCGGGATGGCGTGGTTGGAGCGTTCGGCCCAGCCATGGGCGACTACTTGAGCCGGCCGCGGCTGCGTTGGTGGGCTTTTGGCGTCACGTGGAAGGTTGACTTGGCTACGCCCACACGCTTCTCACGGTCGCTGGGGCGGCGGATCTGCTGGACCACGTTCATCGTGATGGTCAGGTTGAACTCTTTGCCCGTGGCCACCAACGCCTCGATGTCCTCTTCGGGCTCGATACGGTACACCGCAGGGCCCAGGCAAGGCCGCAGGAACTTGTACTCCAGCTTCTTGCACACCACCGTCCAGTCGGCCCCGCACGCCCGGAAGATGTATGAGCCCCCGGCAATTTCGGCGTTGCCCAGCAGGGCGGCCCCCGCCATGGCGTTGTACCAGTTGCGGTTGAAGCGGCGGAACGGGAGCACGGCCTGAAAGGTCCGCGCGTCGATCATCTTCATCTTAATGCCGCTGCGGAACGCATACGGCAGCCAGATGAGCGAGCAAACCCGATGCCAGAAGTGGTTCCGCGTGCTGAGTTGGCTGATGAACGCCTCGGCACGCTCCCAGAGCGTCCGCTTGCGTTTCTTTTTGGTGACAGGGTGCGGATGGGTGTCGTCGGCGGGCTGGCCCGCGTCCGCTGTCGAGTCCGGTGTGCCCGCCGGAGCGCGCGCATCCTTCGAGGCCTCGATCTCGGCCTGCGGTAGGGGTTTGGAAGCCGTGGTGTCGTTCACCGCGGGTGGCATGGCCCGATGGTAGACCCCCACACCGCCATCGGGCCGGTCAACCGTCCCCATCGGCCTTCAGCCCGTACCAGCCCTTGCCATTGGGCTCCACCCGTCGCCAGGGATCGCCCGGCTCGTGGTCCAGCATCAGGGTCCACCCCCGCTCGGCCGCCTCCCGCAGCAGCCAGGCCTTGCTCACCATGCTGGTGTACGGCTCCACGTCGTATGCCAGGCTGTAGGCCTTGCCCGCGTGCCAGGCGGTGGGCATGACATCGGGCACGAACACCACCGGACGATCGCGGTCGTCGGTGAACCACACCGCCTGCTGGCCCCACGTGTGCCCTGGCGTCAGGAAGACCTTGATGCCCGGCAGGATGGTCGTGGTCCGGCGCTCCCAGGACAGGACGGGGTGCTCGTCCTTATGCGGCACGCGGGCGGGCTCGAAGGGGCGGGGCGAATCATGCAGCCGCAACGAGCCCTTGATCGGGGCCAGATGGTCGGTGTAGTACGTGCGTGTCATCACCGAGTCGCCGGCTAGTGCTGTGTGCCATTCCTTCTCCTGCACGTGGATCTTGGCGTTCGGGAATGTCAGCTTGACCTCGCTGGCATCGCCGCTGGCCTCCTTCGGGCCGGCTGTCCAGTCTGCGGTCTCGCCCGGGCGCAGGCGTCGGGTCAGCCCGCCGGCGTGGTCGAAGTGCAGGTGGCTGATGACGACATCGTCGATATGGGCCGGATCGCCGCCCGCTTCTGTGAGGGCGCTCTCCACGGTGCGGCCGTCCAGCCCGAAGATGCCGGCCATTTTCGGGTCGAGCTTGTCGCCCGTACCCGCCTCGATGATGACCTGCCTCGGTCGGCCGAGTTCGGGGTCGTCCTTGGTGCCCACCAGCCACAGACAGTTGTGGTGCAGTTCCACCCGGTGTCGGTCGTCGGGCTCGACCATCGTCTCCCAGACCACCCGGGGGATCAGACCGAACATGCCCCCGGCGTCCAGCAGCAGGCGGCCGGCCCGAAGGAGTGTGCAGCGGTAGGTCATGGGCATGGAAAGGTGCTCGGTGTTGGGCATGGGCAGAGGCTAGCAATCGCCGCCGCCCGGTGCGTGAGCCGCGTTCGGGGTTACAGTGAAGCCATGCAAGGGGCCATCGACGCCACCACCATCATGCGCCTGAACGAACAACGCCAGATGAGGGTGCTGGCCGAACTGGCGGATGAGCACGAGTCCGTCCCCAGCCACTTCGGCGGTGGCACCGTCGCCTTCATGAAAGGCACCCACTGGCTCTGCGGTGCCATCGGCTGCGGGCTCGACCAGCCCTTGACAGACAAGGGTGTGCGATTCGTTTGCGAGTATGTTGCCGGTCGTGGCGGTCGCCCGCGCATCGATCTGACCGATCAGTCGGGCAAGGCCGCGTTCCAAGCCATGGCCGCCGGGGGGCTGGTGCTCGACCATGCCGAGCGGGTGTTGTCGCGAGACTTGGCCCAGCCCATCGATATGCCCCGCGTCGCCGGGATCACGCTCGAACGCCTCGATCCCTCGAACGCAGGCGATCTGCGCCGGCACGTCGAGCACACCATACGTGGCTTCATGGAGTCCGGCGGCGAACCGACCGAGGGCGAACTCGAGGCTGCGGCCCGCAGCCAGGTCCACCCCCGTTCGCGCGGCTACTTTGCGTTCGTCGATGGCAAGCTGGCCGGGACCTGCGGCATGGAGGTCGTCGCCATCGAGCCAGCGCCCGGTGAGCATCCGGTAAGGATTGCCTCGCTCTGGGGCGCTGTCGTGGGCCACTCCTTCCGCCGCCGCGGTGTCCAGCAGGCTCTGATCGCTCACCGCCTCCGCCAGGGACAGCAGGAGGGCTGCACCCTGGCTGTCATCGAGTGTGAGCCGGGCATCCCCACCGAGCGCAATGCCGCCAGGCTGGGCTTCCAGCTGGCCTACACACGCCTGGGCTTCAAGGCCCCGGCCGGCCCGTCATAGATTCAGGGTTGACCCCAAACTACGGCCCGGCCCGGCCATCGGCCGATCGTGACCTGCGGATACTGCCCGCACGAGGGATGTGCATCCACAGGAGAATCCGATGGCCTCAGATGTGTTCGTGGACGAAGCCCTGCCCCGACTTGAAGCCGCCGCCAGGCATAGCACCGCAAGTGCCGACACCGTTGAGCGTCTCCGGCACGCCGAACGCTTCAGCGAGGTCTCCATCCCTGTTCAGAAGGATGACGGATCGCTGGAAGTCTTCACGGGCTACCGATGCCGTTACAGCACCGTCCGGGGCCCGGCCAAGGGAGGCATCCGTTACCACCCGGGCGTGAACCCGGGTGAGGTGCGGGCCCTGGCTTTCTGGATGACCTTCAAGTGCGCCACCGTTGGCATTCCCTTCGGCGGGGGCAAGGGCGGCGTCATTGTCGACCCGCGAAAGCTCAGCGAGCGCGAGCTCGAATCGCTCAGCCGCGGCTACATGCGCGGCCTAGCCGACGTGCTAGGCCCCGACATCGACGTGCCCGCGCCGGACGTCTACACCAACGCAACGATCATGGGCTGGATGAGCGACGAGTTCGACGTGATCAAGCGGGGCCGATACCCCGGCGTGATCACCGGCAAGCCCGTGGCGGTGGGTGGCTCGCTGGGACGCGATGACGCTACTGGACGCGGCGGGTTCGTCTGCCTCCAAGAGGTCGAGCAGAAGCGAGGCTGGGATCCCTCGCGCATCACCATCGCCATCCAGGGCTTCGGCAACGCGGGGCAGCACTTCGCAAAGCTGGCAGACGAGGCGGGCTACAAGGTCGTTGCGGTCAGTGACTCGCGAGGAGGCATCTACGACCCGGACGGCCTGGACGTCCGCGCGACCATCTCCACCAAGAACGAAACGGGGCGCCTGCCCGAGGCCGGTAAGGAGATCAGCAACGACGACTTGCTCGAGCTGGATGCCGACGTGCTCGTGCCGGCTGCCCTCGAGAACGCGGTGACCCGTGACAACGCCAGGAACGTCAAGGCTCGCGTGCTCATCGAGCTTGCCAACGGTCCGCTGACCAAAGACGCTGATAAGATCTTGGCCAAGGCCGACACGCTGGTTATCCCTGATATCCTCGCCAACGCCGGCGGGGTCACGGTCAGCTACTTCGAGTGGACCCAGAACATGAGCGGGTATTACTGGAAGCTCGAGATAGTGCACGAGCGGCTGCGTGAGGTCATGTCAGAGTCCTTTGGCAAGGTCTACGACCTGATGCAGTCCGAGAACATCCCAATGCGAACCGCGTGCTACGCCCACGCCCTCAACCGGTTGGCTGAGGCGATGGAATAGTATATTTGGGTAATGATCGGCCGTTCGGGTCTGTATAGTGGGAAATACCGGTCTCACGTGACGGCTTACAACGATCGGCGCTTCATGGTGGGCGTCGATCGTTGCCTGTGGTATGCTGACACCGGGCCTCGGCGGCCGAAGAATCCACCGAGCGCCACCGGTGCGAGATCGATGATCCGTGGATCGTCTGAAAGGGCGAGGAATGAGGGGAAGTAACATGAGCAACAACCAACGAACGACGATCCTGGCGGCTATTGGGCTGGGCGTGAGCCTGACGCTGTCGCCCGCGGCCACTCTGGCCCAGCAGGCTGGGGTCCCGGCGGGTCAGGAGGCCGCCCCGCAGGGCCAGGCCGGCCAGCCGACTTTTGAGCTCCAGACGCCGATCATCGACATGGGCACCGTCCTCGACACCGAGCCGGTGACGAAGACGATCCGCTTCCGCAACGCGGGCAACGCCACGCTTATAGTTCCCAACGTCAGCACTACCTGCGGGTGCACGATCGCCGAGCTTCCCAAGAATGAGTTTGAGCCGGGCGAGTCGGTCGAGCTCGAGGTGTCGTTCGATCCTCGCGGCAAGTCCGCCGGCCGCCACGAGCAGACCGTGACATTCCGCACCAACGACCGTGCGAACCCGATGGTGGCCGTCAAGGTCCGGGCGTTCGTCAAGTCACTGGTTTCCATCGAACCCATGCAGGTGAACCTCGGCGAGGTGACCAAGCACACTCGCAAGGAAACGCTCATCAGCCTGACCGGTTTGAATGAGGACTTTGAGGCCTTCCACGTCACCCTGGTGGGCGATGGCGCGAAGTATTTTGACGTCGAGATCCTGGGCACCGATCCGATCGAGCAGGAGGGCGAGTTGGTCGCCCGCACCGACATCCTCGTCACGCTCAAGGAAGACGCCCCACCCGGGCGCGCCCAGGCGATGGCCGCCATCCGCACCAACGAGGACAACCGCAGGCTCGTGACCGTGCCCATCGGCGCTCAGGTCGAGGGTGACGTGGTCGTCAACCCGCTGCGCATGTCGCTGGGCACCCTGAGCGTTGGCCGTGAGATCGAAGAGGTCGTCGAGATCCACCACGGTCGCAACGAGCCGTTCAAGATCACCGGTATCGAACTGCGTCCCTTGCAGCCCACGAACATGGGCTCGATGAAGATCGACTATTCGGTTGAGCCCATCGATGCCCAGGCCGGCGCCAACGGCAAGGCCGTGGACGCCTACCGGGTGAAGCTGGTCTTGCCCAGCATCGAGCAGGCCGGCCGCATCCGCGGTAACTTCGTGGTCCACACCGACGTGCCCCTCGAGGAGCAGGTCATGCTGCCTTACGTGGGTCGCGTGGTCGATACCCGCTCGGGTGAGTGATCCATGCGTTTCCTCGGCCGGCTCGCCATCATCCTGACCGTCGCCCTCGGGGCGGCGGTGGTCCATTCCATGCAATGGCCAATCACCCGTGACGCGGCCGACGCGCTGGAGCGCCGCGATCGCGTCCCGCGAGCCGAACCCACGACCAATCCCGACTCGGACAGCGGGCAGGCGACTGGGTCCGAGCCGGATGCCGCCGACCCGGACGACACCGACCCGGACGAGCCTGAGATAGGCCTCGATCCCACCGTCGAGGATCCGATCCCCGTCCCCGACGCTGGCCAGGCGCAGGAAGAGTTGCCCGACTACTACATCTCCGTCGAGCAGGCTTACGAGTACTGGGAACAAGCCATGCCCTTCATCGACGCGCGCACCGATGCCGAGCGCACCGGCGGCACCGTCGAGGGGGCGTTCCATCTCGAGACGCGCGACTTCATCACCGGCATGAGCGCTCAGGTGTTGGATCAGATCGATCGCGCGTTCCCTGTCATCATCTTCTGTGGCGGTGGCGAGTGTGATGCGTCCGAGAACGTCGCCCAGCGGCTCATCGGCCGCGGTTACATCGAGGTCTACATCATGCACGAGGGCTACGGCGCTTGGGAGGCCGCCGGCCACCCGACCCAGCCGGTGGGGGGTGGCTGAATGACCACCGGGCAGCGCATCGACGTCGCATTTACCCTGTTCGTCCGCCTGTTTCTGGCGGGCGTGTTCGGCCTTGCGGCGTTCATGAAGCTTCGAAGTGAGGACGCTGCCAAGGCGTTTGCCGAATCTATCCAGGCCTTTAAGCTGCTCGATCACTACGACCACCACCACATCGTGGTCGTCTCGACATTCGCGGTGCCCTGGCTCGAGGCCATCTGCGCCGTGCTCATCCTGCTGGGGCTGTGGACGCGGGCGGCGGCCTTCGCGATGCTCAGTGCTCTGGGCGTGTTCATGTATGCCATCTACACCGTCATCGCCCGTGACATGAACGTTGCGTGCGGGTGCTTTGGCGACTTCAACTTCCCCTGCAGCGATACCGTGGGCATGTGCCAGATGTGGCGAAACGGCGTACTGGCGGCCGGCTGCCTGTTCTTGGTCATCCGTGGTGGGGGACGGATCTCGTTCGACCGCCTGTTGGCCCGCGCCGGGGTCCACAATCGAGGGCGCGATGGCAAGCACAAGCATGGGCCCGGTTCACCACCTATGCGGGCCAAGCCGGCCCGCTCGGGTGAGGCGACCATCCCACTGGACCCGGAGCGGTCCACCCCGCTATCATCCCGACCCTCGGGGCAGCCGCCGGCCGACCAGCCGTCCAAGCCCATCTGGGATTGACCAGCAACGCACCGTCGCGCCCCACCGCGAGGAGTTCTCGCCGGGCGCCATGGACCACGACGGAGGCCGATATGAGCCGTTTTTCCCGCTTCGGCGGCGGACCGAACAAGAAGAGTGTGATCAAGACCTCCGGCACCGGCGTGACCTACGTCGACTGGAAGGACGCCGACAACCTGCGCCGCATGATGAGCCCCAACGGCAAGATCTACGGCCGCAAGCGTTTGAGCACCACCGCCAAGGAGCAGGCGATGATCGCCCAGGCGATCAAGCGGGCGCGCTTCATGGGCCTGCTGCCCTACACCTCCGCGACGCTCTGATTTTGTCCTGAGATTGGGCATGAGCGAGACCACGTCGCCCACGCGCGACTACACGGGCCTGCTGGCCGCATGCCGACGCCTCACCGGCGATCGCGCAAGGCGGATGGCGGGCCTTGTCGATTGTGCGTGGGATGCGCTTGCCAGCGAGGACGTCTCGTGGCTGGGCTTCTACCTGCCCGCCCCCGACGACGACCAGCAGATGCTGCTGGGCCCACGGCGAGACAAGCCCGCCTGCTCGCCCATTGGCATGCACGGCGCGTGCGGCCAGTCGTTCCGCCAGCACGTCACCCTCGTCGTGCGCGACGTCGCGGCGCTGGGCGAGGGCTACGTGGCCTGCGACCCGAAGGACCTGGCCGAACTGGTCATCCCGCTTTTCGATGCGGACGGCCAGTGCTGGGGCGTGTTCGATCTTGACAGCTTCAGCCGCGGCGCGTTCACCACGCATGACGCCGACGCGTTGCACGAGTGCCTGGCGGCAGCGGGGCTGACCAGCGACACGCCGCCGGCCGCGAAGGTCTTCTGACGTGGCGGGCCGGCGACTGGAAGGCAAGCGCATCCTCGTCACCGGCGCCGCCCGAGGCATCGGCCTGGCGATCGCACGGGCGTGCCTCGACGAAGGCGCGACGGTCTCCCTGAGCGACATCCGCGACGAAGAGGGTGCGAAGGCCGCGGCCGAGATCGGCGCCAGATACCTCCACCTCGACGTCCGTTCGCAGTCGGACTGGGCGGCCGCCCTCGAATCCATCGGCGGCCTCCACGGCCTGATTAATAACGCCGGCATCACCGGCTTTGGCGACGAGAGCCTGGGCCCCCAAGACGCCGAGCATTGCTCGCTCGAAGACTGGCGGGCCGTGCACGCGACCAACCTCGACGGCGTCTTCCTGGGCTGCATGCACGCGATCCCCGCGATGAAGGCAGGCGGTGGCTCGATCGTCAACATCGCCTCGCGCAGCGGCAAGGTTGGCGTCGGTGGCGCCGCGGCGTACGCCAGCAGCAAGGCGGCGGTGATCAACCACACACGGTCGGTGGCGCTCTACTGCGCGGAACGCGGCTACCTGGTGCGCTGCAACGCCATCTCGCCCGGCGCGATCCTCACGCCCATGTGGGAGGCGCTGCTCGAGCACGCGCCCGATCGCGAGGCCGCCATCGCTGAGTTCGCCGCCGAGGTGCCGCTGCGGCGGATGGGATCGCCCGAAGACGTCGCGAGTCTTGCGGTGTACTTGCTCAGTGACGAGTCCGCATACGTGACGGGTGGCGAGTTCGCCGTCGATGGCGGCCTGACCGCGGGCACGGCGGCGCAGCCGAAGAAGTAAGTTCTCGAGAGAGACTCAGGACTGCCCGATCGTCAGGTCCGCGCCCTTCAGCCGCTCGGCCGCCATCTTCTCCCACCCGCTGCCGAGCTCGCCCAGCGGGTCGGGCGGCACGATGTCCACCTTCTTCTCGCCCAGCTTGGCCTCGCCCTTGCGCACGGCGTCCTGGAAGGCCAGGCACTCCTTGAGCAGCCGGTCGAGGATCTCGTCCTCGTTCACGTTGGCCACCTTCTCGCCCTGCACGTAGATGATGCCGCGGCGGTCGCCGGCGAAGACCGCCACGTCGGCACCCTCGGCCTCGCCCGGCCCGTTCACCACGCAGCCCATCACGGCGACCTTCATGGGCACCTGGATGTCGCTGGCCAGCTTCGCGCGTACTTCCTGGACAAGGCTGAACAGGTCGACCTGGATGCGGCCACACGTGGGGCAGGCAATCAGCTCCGCCCCGATGCGCTCGCGCAGGCCGAGGGAGTAGAGCAGTTCCAGCCCGTCCTCGACCTCATAGATCGGGTCGTTGGCGTAGCTTATTCGGATCGTGTCGCCGATGCCGTTGGCGAGCAACGTCCCGAGCGCCACCACGGAACGGATGCAACCAGTCTCCTTCGGCCCCGCGTGCGTCACGCCCAGATGCAGCGGGTGGTCGAAGCGCTTGGATATCTCGGTGTAGGCGTCGATCACCATCGTCGCGTCCATGCTCTTGGCGCTGATGGCCACGTCGTGGAAGTCCTGCTCGTAGAAGATGTCCAGGTATTCTTCGAGCTTGGCGATCATGATGGCAAGCATGTAGCCGTGCTTGTGGTCGCTGAAGAAGGCGCCCAGCTCCTTGGCCCGCTTCTGCTTGTCGCGCCGCTCGATGATCGAGCCCTCGTTCACCCCCACGCGGATGGGCAGGCCCGCATCCTTGCAGGCGTTGATTACCTCGATCACCTGCGCGCGGTCGTTGATGTTCCCCGGGTTGAGCCGGATCTTGTGCACGCCCGCCTCGACGGCCTCGAGCGCCCGCTTGAAGTGGAAGTGCACGTCGGCGACGATCGGCACGCTGGTCTGATTCAAGATCTCCCTGAGCGCCTCGGTGTCCTTCTTCTCGGGTACGGCCACCCGCACCACGTCGGCCCCAGCCGCCTGCAGCTTGTGGATCTCCGCGACGCACTTGTCCACGTCGTGGGTGTACCCGGCGGTCATGGTCTGCACGCTCACCGGCGCGGGGCTGGTGGCCCTGCCAGACGAATCGGGCAGGCCGCCGCCGATCTGGACGATGCCGGTACGGTCGTTGCCTACGTAGATGGGCCGTGTGGGGCGTCGCTGTTGCATCGGCCCATCGTACGTTGTTGACAACCGACAGGGTCGGTCCCTTGCCCGGTGGTGGGGGAGCCGGCAACGATGATCGGTGCTCCTCTACATCGGCATCGACGAGGCGGGCTACGGACCCATGCTGGGCCCCCTGTGCGTGGGGATGGCGGCCCTGCGCATCGACGCCTGGGAGCCCACCGAGCCGGCCCCCAACGCCTGGAAGCTGCTGCGGGCAGCCGTCTGCCGAAAGCCCGGGGATAAGAAACGCCGCCTGGCCGTCGCCGACAGCAAGAAGCTGTGCAAGCCCATGGCACAGGGCCCGGGCCGCTTGGCAGAGGCCGAGCGGAGCGTGCTGGCCTTCGTGCGGGCCCGCACGGGGTCGATCCCCGCGACCGACGCGGCCCTGTTCGAGTGCCTGGCGGTGGGTCCGTGCGCGCTCCATTGGTACGGCGGCGAGCCGCTGCCATGCCCGGCACACGCCGACGCGGCCGAGGCGGGTATCGCGGCCAACACCCTTCGCCGGGCCCTGGGCCGCGCTGGCGTGTCGTGCGAGTTGCTCCGGGTGGCGCGCACCGACGAGGCTCGCTTCAACGCCCAACTCGCCGGCGGACGCTCCAAGGCCAATACCACCCTGGCCGCCATCGCCGAGCACGCCCCGGCCATCCTCGAACTGATCGAGCGGACCCATCGGGAGCATGGCGATGTCCATGCCCGCATTGTGCTCGACCGCCAGGGCGGCCGTACGCGCTACCAGGAGGCGCTAGCGCACGTCTTTGGCCGGCCCGTGCGCACGCTGGCCGAGGCGCCGCAGGCCAGCACCTACGAGTTCGAGGATGTACCGAATGCCCGTATCCGCGTGCAGCCGAAGGCCGAGGAGGCCCACCTGCCCGTCGCGCTCGCGTCGATGCAGGCCAAGCTCGTGCGCGAGCTGACAATGGAGCGTTTCAACGCGTACTGGCGGCAGCGCAAGCCCGAGGTTCGGCCCACCGCCGGTTACACCACCGACGCCCGCCGTTGGCTGGCCGACATGGGCGAATCCATCACCACCGCCGAGCGTCGGGCGATGATTCGTCTGGCATGAGGAGATTGCCGGAACCCCATCTCAAACTGGTAAAAGTACGGATGGCCGGGGCCTGTCGCGAGAGCACCGGCCTTTGGCTGGACGGCTGGGCATGCCCTCCGGGCCTATCCGTCCGGCTCATCGCGTAGCCACGCCCCCAGAGCGTCCACGTCCAGGGGCTTGGGGAACAGCGGAGCTTGGGCATGGGCCTCTGGCAGGTCTTCGGCGTTGAAGCCGGTCACGAAGGCGAACGGCACGCCGCGGGCCTTGAGTTCGTCTGCCACGGGGTAGACCATCACACCGTCCAAATCGATGTCCAGCAGTGCCACGTCGGGGGTGCTCTTCTCCAGCATGTCCAGAGCGCCCCGAACGGTGGCCACCGGGCCGAGCACTTCCAGCCCCAGATCGGTCAGATAGCCGGTCATGTAGCGGGCGATGACCGAGTTGTCCTCGACGTACAGGATGCTGGCGGTGGCATTGCCGTTGGGTGCCGGCAGGGCGGGGGAGGTAGGCGTTGATCTTGGGGTGGGCGCGGCGGGGGTCAGCCCGGCGACACCGGTATCGGCGTGCCGAAGTGGGAACCAGATGCGGGCGGTCAGTCCCTTGGGCTCGAAGTCGAAGTCGACGTCGCCCTCAAGCTCGTAGGCGAGCATGTCGCGGATCATGCGGCTGCCGAAGCCCTCACGGCGGTCTCCGCCCAGTTCGGGCCCGCTCCGCTCGACCCAGACAATCTCCACGCGGTCCCCAGCCGCCGAGGCGACGATCTTCCAGCGGACGTCCAGCCGGCCGTGAGGCGTGGACAGGGCGCCGTACTTGGCCGCGTTGGTTGCCATCTCATGGATGGCCATGTGCAGCGACAGGGCGCTCTTGGGTCGCAGGGCCAAGTCCGGGCCGGCGACCTCCAGGCGCTCGGGCGAACCAATGCGCGGTTGCAGTTCACTGGTGACGATGTCGGCGATGTTGGCGCCCCGCCAGTCGCTGCGCGTCAGCAGCGAGTGGGCCACGCCCATGGAGGTCAGCCGGTCGGCGAAGGCCTTGCGGAACTCGGGCAGCGAGCTGGCGTTGGTCGCCGTGACGCGGGCCATGGCCTGGATGGAAGCCAGGGTGTTCTTCACGCGGTGGTTCAGCTCGCCCATGACCGTTCGCAGGTGCGACTCGTCACGCTTGCGTTCGGTGATGTCCGTCGAGATGCCGCACACGGCGTACACCGAGCCGTCGACGCTCCGCAGGGGAAACTTCTGGCTGATAAACGAGATGGTCCGCCCGTCCTTGTCGATGGACTCCTCAAACTCGATGGCCTCCCCGTTGGCGGCCACCTGCGCGTCGTTGGCGCGGTAGTGCTCGGCCTGCTCGCGGCTGCAGTCGAAGTCCTCGTCGCGGCGGCCGATGGGCTCGCCCGGCTGCGCGCCGATGGCCCTGGCGTGGGCGGTGTTGCTGAGGATGAACCGGCCCTTGAGGTCCTTGGCGTAGATCGCCGCGGGGGCGTTGTCGATGATGGCCTGGAGCTTGCGACGGCTCTCCTCGACCTCGCGCGTGGCCATGAACCGCTGGCGGGCCCCGCCCAGGACGTTCGCCATCTGCTGGACGAATGCGACCTGATGCTGGGTGAAGGCCTGCGGCTCGGTCGAGTGCACGCCCAGGACGCCGTAGGGCTCGCCGCTGGCGCCGAAGATGATGACACTGATGCCGCTGGCGACCTTGTGGTCGCTCAGGAGCTTGGGGCCGCGGAAGCGAGTCTCGTCTTTCAGGTCGCTCACGACCACGGGCGAGGAAGCCTCGAGCGTATAGCCCGCCTGGCTGCGGCGGTTGCTCGGTACGGCGGCGTGACCGACCAAGCCCTCCTGCCAGCCCACGCCGGCGATGAGCGTGAACTTCTTCTTGTCGGCGGTCAGCTCGAGCACCTTGCACATGGGGCAGTCCAGCGTGTCGGCAACCAGCGCCGTTGCCCGCTGGGCGAGCTCGGTGAAGTCGTCCCCGCGGAGCGCGAGCACGCCCGCCTCGGCCGCCGTCCGCTGCTGCTCACGCTCGGCCGTCAGGGCGGCGGTCAGTTCCTTCAGCAGGGTGACCTGGGAGAAGGTCACGACGACGCCGTCGATGCGGTCGTCGGCGGTGCGGTAGGGCAGGATGCGGCGGAGGTACCAGGCGCCCGTCTCGTCCTGGATCTCTTTCTCGATGGGCGCGAGCCCGTCGATGACCTTCTGGGCGTCATCGAGCATGCCATCGTCGACGCATACGCCCTTGAGGTTGTGGATGGGGCGTCCGATGTCGCTTTCGATGCCGCTGAGCAGCTTTCGGGCCTCGGGCGTGTAGCGGCGGATGCAGAAGTCGCGATCGAGGAAGATCGCCGGCAGCTTGGTGCTGTGCAGCAGGTTGGCAATGTCGGCGTGGGCCTCCTGCAACTCGTCGAGCTTCTCGCGGAGCTGGCTGTTGACGGTGATGAGCTCCTCGTTGACGCTGCGCAGCTCCTCGGACTGGGTTTCGAGCTCCTCGTTGGTCGACTGGAGCTCCTCGTTCATCGTCATCGACGCTTCGTTGCTCGTGCGCAGCTGCTCGTTGGCCTGCTCGAGCTCCTCGACGGTCGATTTGAGATCGCCTCGGAGCGCTTCGACCTCGCGGTTGAGCTCCTCAGTAACGGTGTCCATCCCTTCGCCCGAGGCGGCTTCGGTCTCACTCTTCTGGCCGAGCTCGAAGGTTACCACCAGCAGGTCGTCGCCCATTTCGGTCGACGTGCATGGATTCACCGTGACCGTGTACGCTCGCCGTTCGCCGCCGCGTGTGTGCAGGGTGCCCTGGGTCACAACACGTTCGCGCGACCTCGAGGCCCGGTACACGGCGGCGCGGATCCTGGTGCGCGGCTCCTCGCGGACCATCTCGATCAGTGTCATGCCGCCGGTCCCGCTGGGCAGGTCGAGGAACTCGATAAGGTCGCCATGCAGGTAGACCAACCGGTGCTGGCCGTTGATGAGCACGCTGGGGGGGGCGGCGGCCTGGGCCAGCAGCCGCAGCGACGAGAGCTCGCCGCTGCGTTGTTCCTCCCGTTGGCGCAGGGTGGGCTTGGATTGCATGATTGGCTCGAAGCGTCGTCCAACGAACGCCGGGGTGCCCGGGCCCCCGTGCTTGGTCTGCGTGTCGAGCCGCTGGTAGAGCCGCCAGCGCTTGTCGATGACCCGGAAATGGCTGGCCGCCTGGCCGAGCGCCTCGGACGGACCCAGGAGTAGGTACCCCAGTGGGCTGAGGGCAAAGTGGAAGCTCGACAGGGCGGCTTCCTGTGCCTGCCGCTGCAGATAGATTAGCAGGTTCCGGCAGCTCACGAGGTGGAGCTTGGAGAAGGGTGGGTCGGTCAGCAGGTTGTGCGTGGCGAACGAGACCAGGTCCCGGATGGGCTGGCGGATGCGAAAGAGCCCCGGCGTGTCCAGGGCGTCGAAATGCTCCTCACGCCGTGCGACGCCCACGTTGGCCAGGCAGGTCTCCGGATAGACCGCCGCCCGGGCCTGGCGGATGGCCTCCTGATCCACGTCGGTGGCGAAGACCTGGATACCGATGCCGGCGTCCTTCCAGTTCCTGGCACGCTCCTCGGCCATCTCGATCGCAAGGGAGAATGCCTCCTCTCCCGTTGCGCAGCCGGGCACCCAGACCCGGATGGCGCGTCCGTCTTCGGGCTCCTGCGACACCTTCTCCATGATTCTGGGGATGGCCCTGGCGGCGAGCACGCCGAAGGCATCAGGGTCGCGGAAGAAATCGGTTACGCTCACGTGCATGTCGCGGGCAAGGTCCTGGAGCTCGCCCTGATCTCGCTTAATGATCTCGGTATATTCTGCGAGCGAGGTGACGTGCCGCAGGCCCATGCGTCGCTGCACGCGCCGGGAGAGCGTGGCCATCTTGTAGAGCGACAGGTCGACGCCCAATCGCTCGCGGAGGATGTCGAACACCTCGTGGATCTCGTCGGGCGCGTCCTCGTCCCGGATGTGCGGCGTCCCAGCGGCGACGGACGGGGCCTGGTCCTCCCCCGAAGAACCTTTGGCGACACGGCCCTCCTCGGCGCCCCCATTGACGTAGGGGTGCTCGAGAAACTTCTGGATGGCTCCGGGAATCTCGGGCACGTCAAGCACAAGGTCGGCAACGCCCTGGTCCACTGCACTCCGCGGCATGCCATCGTAGGTCGCGGTGTCGGGATTCTGAACGATCGTGAAGCCGCCGGCCGCCTTGATGGCTCGCAGGCCGTTCGTGCCGTCGCTCCCGGTGCCGCTCAGCACCACGCCGATGGCGCTGCGGCCCAGCGATCCGGCCAGCGATCTGAAGAGGTGATCGATCGACATCCGCCCGCCGCGCTGGCCCGCCGGCGTGTCCAGCCGGAGCGCATTGCCATCGATGGTCAGGAATCGGTTGGGCGGGATGATGTAGACGCACCCGGCCCGGACCTGTTCGTCTGGCTGGGCCTCCTTGACCCTGAGCTGTGTCTTTCGTGACAACAGTTCGGCCATCATGCTCTCATGGGTGGGGTCTAAATGCTGCACGCAGACCCACGCCACCGGCAGGTCGCTGGGAACGCTGCCGAGCAACTTCGAGAACGCTTCCAGCCCCCCCCGCGGAAGCGCCCACACCCACCACAATCAGGGGCCCACTGCCCATCTTGAAACTCCCAACTCGCAAGCCCGTGCCGACCAGCGGTGCAGCGCCCTCTCACCGACTGGATGCTATCCAAGCGCGGAGCTAACGTTCTGCCAGTCGCTGAACCGAACCGTCCGGACGACGCTGTCCGCTCCCTCGGGCCACACGGCGAGCACCTCCCCCGGGTAGGGATGCTCGCGGCCTTTGCTGCTGGAGCCATGGCATGAGAGCCTCTTCGATGTCCCTTGACGAACTGGTGCTTCAGCGCGTCGAGTTGCTCGATCGTTGGACCAAAGCGATCCGACACGACCTTGGCAACGTGCTCTATCCCAGTCGCGCACTGTTGGCAGGAGCTGCCGACGAGGGCGGCCGCGCTGGCGAACTCGCCGAACGGGTGTGCGATCTGATGAACATGATCGATGAGTGCCGGGAATCGTTGACCAACTTCAGGGCTCCCACAGGCCATGACGCGGGGGGCGCGGTTGACCTGAAAGAGTGGTGGCGTCAATCGAGGCACCTTCTCAAGGCCGTGGTGGCGGGCACCCGGCTGAATGGCCCAAACGTCAGCAGCCTCGCCCTGCCGGTAACCCCCAAGGGCCTGACCCGCCTGGTGCTCTTCACGCTGGTGGCCCTCGACTTGCAACTGAGCGAGCCGCTACCCGAGTGCATCACGCTGGAAGCTCGGCAGCACCCCATCGGGCTCGCGATCTCGGTCGCCGGCCATCACCCCGGCCTGACACTGCCCGCCGTGCTGCACGAACTGGCCGCACAGTTGGAGTGCTCGATCGACCTGCAGAACGGTTCGGGCGAGGATTCGGCAGCCTGGGTCTTGTGCTTCTCGTGGCATGATTGAGCCCTTGCAAGGCTGGGGCGGCTTGGTTCCTACTATCGCCGCGTGCCGCCCGATCGTGACAGGTATGCGCTCGACACCGCCGCGCGGCTGGCTCTGCTGGGCCTGGGACGCGTCGAACCCAATCCGATGGTCGGTTGTGTCATCGCCCGCGGCGAGCGGGTTCTTGGCGTGGGTGCGCACCGTAACTTTGGGTACGCCCACGCCGAGCGACGCGCCTTGCGGGTTGCCCAAGCCCGGGGCTACAGCGTGCGGGGTGCGACGGCCTACGTCACGCTCGAACCCTGCGCACACACCGGCCAGCAGCCGCCGTGCACCGACGCACTGATCGAGGCCGGGATCGCCGAGGTCGTCTACGCGGCCGGAGATCCCCACGAGGCGGCGCGGGGCGGCGCCGCCGTGCTTGCGAGCGCGGGCGTGCGTGTACGACAATCCGACGCGAGCGTGCTGGCTCTGGCAGTGAGCGCGCCGTTCCGCCAACGCGTGATCGAGCAGCGCCCATGGGTCATCGCCAAGTGGGCGCAGACGCTGGATGGGCGCATCGCGACACGGACGGGTGAGAGCCAGTGGATCTCCAGCGCCGCATCGAGACGACGCGTGCACGCCATACGCGGGCGGGTTGATGCCATCGTGACCGGCATGGGCACCGTCATGGCCGACGATCCGGCGCTCACCGTGCGCCACGGCCACCCGCGCCGGCGGCCGGTTCGTGTGGTGCTCGATCCCGATCTGGATATCCCACTGGATCGTGAGCTCGTGCGCACGGCCCACGACACTCGCACCATCATCTGTTGTGAAGAAAAGCTCTCCACCGCAGCCATCAGCGAAACCCGTCGCGCCGAGCTCGCAAAGGCCGGCTGCCGGGTGCTGGGGTGCCCGCCCGGGCCTGGCGGGCTCGACCTGCGCGCCGCCATGCGCACGCTCCACCTGGAGGCGGGCGTGTCAAACGTGCTGGTCGAAGGTGGGGCGGGGCTGCTGGGCGCCATGTTCGAGGCCGATGCGATCGATACCGCCATCGCCTACGTCGCGCCGCTGCTGCTGGGAGACGAGCAGGCCCGCTCGGTGGCCGTGGGCCGCGTGGCGGCGGCACTCTCGGCGGGCGTTCGACTGGGGCTGGGCCGTGTGCGCCGCGTGGGCGAGGACGTCGAGCTGACCTATTGCCGCTCGGGCGCCATCGACGCCGCGGTCCATGAGGCGAGCTGAGTCTGGACCTCGAAGAGCGCACGCTCACCCTCGGCCTCAACCTCAAGCGTGGTGCCAGCCTGGGCGTGGGCGGTCCGCACACGGGCCAGGGCGATCGGGGCGGCGTTCAGCATCGGCGCGATCGTCGAACTGGTGACCGTGCCCACGGCCTTGTCGTCGCCCTGTGCGAAGATCGACGCGCCCTCATGCGGCAGCTCTGGTTCCTGCCCGGCGGCAATGCGGAGCGCGACCATGAGCTGCTTGGGCTTGCCCAGGCTCTGCATCCGCGCGACGACCTCCTGGCCCAGGTAGCACCCCTTGGTGAATGACACGCGGTCTTGCAACACTCCGGTCTCGGCGGGCAGGTTCTCGCTGTTGAAGTCGATCTGGAAGAGGGGCCAGCCCGCCTCGATGCGGGCGATGTTGTAGGCCATCCACCCGCAAGGGCGAGCGTCCTGGACGCCCGCCAGCGCGTCGTACACCGTTCGGGCCGAGCCGGTGGGCATGGTCAGCACCAGCCCCACCTCGCCCGCGCTGTCCTCACGCTCAACCAGCACGGCCACGCCGCGCACCATGACGGTCATTGCCTGGCCGGGCTTGAGGTCGACGTTCTCGTCGGTGTCGGCGACCGCCATCAGCGTGCGCGCCGCCCTGGGTCCGTGCAGCGCCAGCCGGTGCATCACCTCCGTGGCGTCCCGTAGCGTCACGTCCTCGGTGAACACGAACTCGGCCAGCGCCTCGGCGGTGTTGCCCGCCACCAGGGCGTCGGTGGCCAGAAGCATCGACTCGCCCGTATCGCAGATGCGTAGGTCGGCATCGATGCGGCCCTTGCGGTTCAGCCAGAAGCTACGCACGCTCTGCATGGGCTCCAGATTCTTGAGCTCCTGGGTAACCAGGTTGTTCAGGAAGGCGAGGCGATCGACGCCAGTCGCCTCGATGGTGCCCGACTGGGGCAGGTCGACAAGGGCGCAGCCCTTGCGGATCGCCGCGTACTCGAGCTCGACGTGCTCGATCACCATCGGCACGAGCAGCCCCCGGGCCGGATCGCCGTAGGGGTGCAGGGTCGATTCGCGTTCTTGATACAGATTCAACATGGGGCTCTGGGTCGCCATGGGCCATGCTAAGCCCCCAGCGGGCGCGGGCCCGTACACTGGAACCCTCCCGACCGCGAATCCCCTCGCCCAGACCGACCAAGACAGGAGCAACCCGTGAAAGACGACCTGAACATCGACCTGCTCAAGCGACTCTGCGAGACCCCCGGCGTGCCCGGCCGCGAGGAGCGTGTCCGCGCCCTCATCGAGGAAGAGGTCAAGGACCTGTTCGACGACATGTACGTCGACGCCATGGGCTCGCTCATCTGCACGCGCCACCCCCGGCCCAAGGGTTCGGGGTCGAAGAAGACCAGCAAGAAGAAGGCCAGCCCGAGCAAGGGCGACGCCACCCGCGTGATGATCCTGAGCCACATGGACGAGATCGGCTTCTACGTCAGCCACATCGACGACAAGGGCTTCATCCGCGTCAACCCCGCCGGCGGCTTCGACACCCGAAACCTCTTCAGCCGACGCGTCCTGGTCTGCACCAGTGGGGGAGACCTCAAGGCCGTCATGAACCCCGGCGGCCGGCCCATCCACATCTCGGGCGACGACGAGCGAAAGAAGGTCCCCGAGGTCAAGGAGTTCTTCATCGACACCGGCATGCCCGCCGACGAGGTGAAGGAGAAGGTCCGCATCGGCGACTACGTTGTGATGGACGAGCCGCTCATCGAGATCGGCACCAAAGTCGTCAGCAAGGCGCTGGACAACCGCTTTGCATGCTGGCTGGGCATCGAGAGCGTCCGCAAGCTCCATAAGAGTGGCAACGGACATTCCTGCGAGGTCGTGGTCGCCTTCACCACGCAGGAAGAGGTCGGCCTGCGCGGCGCCAAGACCGCAAGCTACGCCGTTAAGCCCGATATCGGCCTGGGTATCGACGTCTCGCTCGCGTGCGACACCCCCGGCGTGCCCGAGCCCGAAGCGGTCAACCAGCACGGCAAGGGCTTCGGCCTGCATATCCAGGACGCCAGCTTCATCGCAAACTACGAACTCGTCGACCAGATCGAGTCGATCGCCAAGAAGAAGCGCATCGCCTACCAGCGCACCATCCTGGCTCGCGGCGGGCAGGACGGCGCCGCCGCACAACAGGCCGCCGCGGGCGCCAAGGCCGTGGGCATCGTCTGCGGCACTCGGTACATCCACACCGTCACCGAGATGATCGACCGCCGCGATCTGGCCGCCGCTCGCGACATCGTCGCCGCGACGCTGGGCACGCTCTGATCTCCAGCCAGAGGTCTTCCATGAACGGCACAAGCCCACGCTCATGGCGTGGGCTTGTTGCATTTCGACCGCCGAGTTTCGTGGTGGCTGGGTCAGATCATCGACGTCATCGCCTCGATGATGCGCAAGGCCTCGCGGGCGGGGAAGGGCTTGCGGAGGAAGGCGTCGAAGCCCTGGCCCCTGAGCCCCTGGGCTTGGCCGTCGGTCAGGCGGTTGCTCAGGGCCACGATGCGCGTCATCGCCAGGTGGTCATTGGAGCGAACCATCTGCACGACTTGCTGGGCCTCATTTTCTCCCAGGTGCATGTCCAGCAGCAGCACGTGCGGGCGGAGTTTCTCGCAGAGCATGCCCGCCTGGAAGCTCGTGGTCGCCGTGGAGACCTCGTAGTCGGTCTGCTCGGCGATGATGCTGCCCAGCCCCTCGATGACCGCGGGGTCGCTGTCGACCAGCAGCACGCGCGTGCCGGTGGTCTTCAGGCCATCCATGGGCATGCGATGCTTCTTCATGAACTTGACCAGCGAGTTCAGGGGGATCCGCCGGTCCTTGGACCCTGGAATCCGATAACCCTCGAGTTCACCGGTATCAAACCACTTGCTTACGGTTCGCGGGGCGACCTTGCAGATCTCCGCCACTTCCCCAGTCGTCAGCACGTCCTTCTCGAACGGCATAGTTACACCTCACATCCCTTCCCAGCGCCCCGAGCGCTGCGGCCTGCTGCGGACGCCAATCAGATCGGCGGCACGGGTCGGCCGCTTGATGCGGGGGGCGTTGATTACGCCGTAAGTTCTGTGGTTTCGGGGGGTTAGACGGACATCGCGCCCACGGAAAGCCGTTCTGGGACGCAAACCCGATGGCTATCGGTACTCCCGGCGACGGGGGGAGGTGAGGGGGCGGGGGCTGGGTAAACTCGCCCAGGGGGGCAACTTCGGGCCGCTGGATGCATCCACAGCGCCCGTTGGCCCGTAGGGTCACCCACCAGTCCCACGTCCGATTCGCTCGATCCTGCCTGCGGGCCGGCGCTGGTCTATCCTCACGACCCTGCCCGGGGCCCCTTGGATGGCCCCAGGGGATCGGCGTGGAGTCGTGTCAGGCCTTACCGAACTGATGATTAGAGGAGTGCAGCTCGTGCCCATGTTCTCGCGATCGACCCTGCCAACCTTCGCCGGCTGCCTGGCACTGGCCCTTTTCACCCACCTGGCTGCTCCGGCCCTCGCACAAGACGGTCCCGATCGCCTGACCGATCGCCAGTTGCTGGACGAGTTCATCCACTTTGTCTTTATTGATCGCGACGATGTCGCCGCCGATTATGCGGCCCAGCTCATCGGTCGCGACCTCGAACCGCGGGAGTTCGTGGAGCTGGTTGAAGACGCCGGCCTTCAAGACCGCTTCGACCGCGCCGTGAGCGAGGCCATCCGCTCGGGTCTGGCCGAATCGCAGGCCGCCGCGCTCCGCCAGCTCTACGGCGAGGGCCGGTTGCAGCGTGCCCGCGACGCGCAGGAGATCTCCGAGAACATCGCGATGCTGACTGGCCCGCTGCGTGGCCGGCTGATTGCCAAGGACCGGCTTGTGGCCGCCGGCGAGTACGCCGTTCCCCAGTTGCTCCGCGTGATCGACGCCGGTGCCGATCCGGCTCTGGTCCGGGAAGTCCGGGCGGTGCTGGTGCAGATGGGCCAGCAGGCCGTGATGCCCCTGAGCGTGGCGTTGCGCGAGACCGCGCCGCAGACCCAGCGGGCCATCGCCGACCTGCTCGGTCAGATTGGTTATGACACCGCGGCCCCCTTCCTGGCCGAGGTGGCGCAGAACTCAAGCAATGCTCCGGTTCGCGAGGCGGCCCAGCGAGCCCTCGATTCGATCGGCAGCGGTCAGGGCGTGCCCGCCCACGAGCTGTACGTGAATGTGGCCGAGAACTACTCGTCCGAGCAGGCGGCGGTGACCAGCTTCCCCGGCGAGGGCAGCCAGCCCGTGTGGCGTTACGAGGCGACCGCGGGCGGCCTGCTGTTCGAGTCGGTGCCCACGCCGGTGTACCACGAGCTGATGGCCATGCGTCTGAGCGAGGATTCGCTCCGACTCGTCCGCCGGCCGAACGCCACTGCCGCGGCCCTGTGGGTTGCCTCGTATCTGCGTCTGGATATCGAGCGTCCGCAGGACGCCGACTTGGACCTGGGCCTTCGCGAGCCGATGTACTACGCCGTCGCCGGTGGGTCGACGATCGCCCAAAACGTTCTCTCGAGGGCTTTGGCGACCAGCAACACACAACTCGCCCGCAAGGCCATCGAGGCCATCGGCAAGACCGCCGGTGGCAGCGACCTGTGGGTGGGCTCGACCGGGAACACCCAGCCGCTGGTGCAGTCGCTGACCTACCCCAACCGCCGCGTGCAGTACGAGGCGGCCCTGGCCTTCGCCAACGCCCAGCCCCGCGCCGACTTCGAGCGCAGCGATCTGGTCGCCCCGATCTTGGCCTCCTCGATCCGCGGTGCGACCGATCGGTACGCCCTGGTGGTCGCCAGCGATCCCGAAGTTGGTCGCGGCCTGCAGCGGATGCTCGAGGGCATGGGCTACCGCGTGAGCCCCGCCGGCGAGTCGCTGGGCGCGCTGCAGCAGGAGTATGAGACCGCCGCGAGTGTCGACCTGATCGTCGCCAGCCTCCCGCTTGACCAGTCCGTGGGTCTGGTCGCTCAGAAGCAGGCAACCAATCGCCTGATGGCCGCACCCCTGCTGCTGCTATCCGATGGCACCGACGAGATCGAGCTCAGCCGACGCTACAGCTCGGACCGCTCGGTCGCCGTCCGGACCGCGGGCATCCGCAGCGAGCAGATGCGCGCGACCATCGAGGATCTCTCCGAGCGGACCCTGGGTGGCCCGATCTCCGAGGAAGAGGCCACGATCTACGCGGCCGATGCCATCGACGCCCTGCTCGAACTGGCGATCTCGCAGAACCAGGTGATCGTTGCTTCGGACGCCACCAGCCAGCTGGTCGAGGCGCTCGAGAGCGATGAGGGCTTGCTCGAACTGCGGCTGGCCGAGCTTCTGTCCTGGATCGACGAGCCCCGGGCCCAGCAGGCGATCTTCGATCGTGCCGTCCAGGCCCAGGGTGCCCAGCGGGTGGCGATGCTGGGTCACACGGCCAACTCGGCCCGCCGCACCGGCAACCAGCTCCAGGAGCGTCAGATCCAGCGCCTGCTCCAGATTGCCCGCGATGGCACCGATGCCGAGGCGGTCGCGGCGGCCGGGCTGCTCGGTTCGCTGGGCGTGCCCAGCGAGGACCTGGCCGGCCTGATCCTGGACGGCCGCGCCTCGTAATCAGCGTCTAGGTCTAAATAGAAGAGACTCGATCAAGGCCCGGGCAATCGCCCGGGCCTTTTCGTGCGCGCCAGGCTTGATGCGATGGCCGATAACCGCGGCGGCTTGCGAATTACGCCGCGCAGCACGCCCAGCCGTCACAACCCGCACCGGTTCTGAGCGCGAGGGATCCAACGGCCGGATCGTTGCGGCGGTGAATCCGATGCTGGTGGTGGCTTCGCTGGGCGTGGTGCCCGCCGGAGACCTTGACAGAAAGCCGCCCGCGCGAGTGTGACGACGCGATGCCGAATGGTTCGGCGAGAGCTCGGGCGGCGGGTACCTATCGGAGGGCACGCAAGATGCGCGCACAGGTTCGTAAGGCGTTTACGCTTGTTGAGATTCTTATCGTCGTGGTGATCCTCGGCATTCTTGCCGCGATCGTCATTCCCCAGTTCACCAGCGCCAGCGAGGATGCTCAGGTCAGCAGCGCGGAGAGCCAGCTCCAGACGGTTCGCAACCAGATCGAGCTGTTCCGCGTTCGCAACAATGGCACCCCGCCGGCTCTGGCCGACCTGTTCACCGGTGATGCGGCCGATCCGCTCACCGAGCCCGCTGGCGGCTGGACCAGTATCGTCAACGCGGACTACCTCCGCGTGGCCCCGCAGAACCCCCGCACCGGCACGTCGAGCGTCGTCGCCGGCGCTGCGGCTCCTGCTGCTGCCGTCGCCGCTGGCGACGACGGCTGGGTCTACGACGAGGCCACCGGCCGGATCTGGATGAATGGTTTCGACGAGGTCAACGGTGAGTGGATCGAGCCGTAAGCCGTTCGGTTTCTCATGATTCTCGTCCGCCCCGGGCTAGCGCCCGGGTCGGGCTTTGCAGCGGCAGGGGTTCGACGGAGGTGTTGAGCATGGCTCAGGTGAAGGTTCGTATCCGGGCCGCGTTTACGCTGGTGGAGATCCTGATCGTTGTGGTGATCCTCTCGCTGCTGGCCGCCATCGTGGTGCCGCAGATGGTGGGGGCCCAGGAGGAGTCTCAGGTCAACGCCACGCTGTATGACCTGGGCAAGATCCGCCGCCACATCGTCGTCTATCGCTCGCGCGAGGACGCCTTCCCGACTATCGAAGAGGGTGACGGCACCTGGGGCGAGATCGTGGGCGACACCACCAGCTACCTCATGTCACCTCCGGTGAACTCGTACGTCGGCGGTGAGAACCGCCGCGTCATCGTCCTCGGCGACGGGCCCGATGCCGCGTACCAGACCGATCACGCCTGGATCTTCGACGCCAGCACAGGTCGCATCTGGGCCGGTGGTTTTGACGACCAGGACAGGCCGCTGCCGAGACTGCCGTAAGGATGCGGATATGAGCGCGATCGAAACATCCATCCGAGCCGCGTGTGTGAGCACGCGTAGCCTCTTGCGCCCGGATTGTCGGAAGGTCCGCGTGCTCACCCACGCGGCTCGGAAGGATTTATTCATGCGCCGCGCTTACACGCTCTTAGAAGTCCTCGTCGTCGTCGCCATCCTGGGCACGGCCGCCGCCATGGTGGTGCCGTCTATGAGCTCGGCGGGTAACCTTCGGGTGCAGGCGGCGGTGCGAGAGCTGGTGTCCGATATCACCTACGCCCAGAGCGACGCGGTGGCGTACCAGTCGCGGCGGGCGATCGTCTTCTATGAGGGTGAGGGCCGCTACGTGCTGTGCGAGGTCCGAGGCTCGGTCATCGATCCAACCGTTGACGCGCTGTTCGACATCACACGCGATGGCGCACGCTACGAGGTCGTCTTTGACGAAGACCGGACCGCTGGCGCCGCCATCATCGAGGCCGACTTCGATGGCGATAACATCCTGATCTTCGACGAGATGGGCGGGCCCGTCGAGACCGCCACGGGCGATCGTCCCAGCTCGGGCGGTGTCATCCGCATTCGCGACGCGATCGGCCAGACTTTCCGCATCACGGTCGAGGCCTACACCGGCAGGGTGCTGGTCGAGCGCGAGTAAGTCCTGCGGAAGTCCCCTCCGCATTTCTACTTCATTCCAGCGGCTCGACGCCCGACATATCTGTCGGAGGCAACGAGCCATGGCGACCAGCGTACAGAACCAGTGTAAGCACAACCGCCGTCCACTGGCGGTCTTTCTCGGACGCTCGGGCTTCGGCCTGGCGTTGGCGGTGCTGCTCTTCACCGCCCTTATCTGGCTGCGGCTTCGCCTGGTGACCGACGTGCCCCGGCGGGCCTACGCGCATCCCGAGACCGACGCGAAGCGGGTTGACAAGCCGTCGGTCCGTGATGGCGTGTCCGAGCGTGCCCCGTCGCAATGACCCGATTCGCGCATTCCGCACGACCGGCAGGCTTTGCCCACGTGGCACAAGTTGGCCGGTTGTTTCGTTTTGTGGTGCTGCATCGAGAAGTGCGTTTGGCAGAGTGTCGAGGAATAGGTGGTATGTTGCCGTGGACGAGCCGCAGGGGCCGTGACCATCAGGCAATGCTGGACACACAACGGATTCGAGGGAATACTCAATGACGGTTCACAGCAACAAGCAGACCGCGTCGACCAAGAACGTGACGCTGACCACCGCATCGGCCGCGGCGCTTGGCGCCCTGGCCGGTAGCCCCGTGGCGCTCGCCCAGTCGGGCGAGGCCTTCTCGCTCGAGAAGACGCCCGACCTCATCTCGCCTGACACATCCGAGCAGAGCTCGGACGTCCGGGTGCCCATCCAGGGCGAGGTCAAGGTCGACGAGCACCTCATCGTGGACCTGCACGTGGTCGACGAGGATCTGGCCGACGTGCTCCAACTCCTGTCGATCCAGAGCCAGCGGAACATCGTGGCGAGCCGGAACGTCGCCGCGAATGTCACCGCGACGCTCTACGGCGTGACGTTCTACGAGGCGCTGGACGCGATCCTCCACGTGAACGGGTTCGGATACGTTGAAGAGGGCAACTTCATCTACGTGTACACCGCCGAGGAGATCAAGACGCTCATCGAGAGCAGCCGCGAGCGCACGACGGCGGTCATCCCGCTGGACTACATCAACTCGAGCGACGCCGCCGAGTTCGCCCAGGCCCTGCTCAGCGAGAATGGGCAGATCAAGGCGCCGGGCAAGACCTCGCCGTTCCAGATTCCTGAGAACGCCCCGGTGGGCGCCGATGACCTGGCGACCGAGTCATTTATCGTGGTGGTCGACTTCGAGGAGAATGTCGACGCGATCCGTGACCTGCTGGTACAGATCGACACCAAGCCCAGCCAGGTGCTCGTCGAGGCCACCATCCTCCAGGCCGCTCTGACCGAGAACAACGCCTTCGGCGTGGACTTCTCGATCATCGGAAACATGAACTTCGGTGACTTCCTGGGCGGCCCGCTCAACGCGGTCAACAACCTCATCGACGGCCAGGGCCAGGACGTGGGCGGCTCTCCGACGGCGCTGCCTAGCAGCAACAACGGTAGCGCGAACGCCACCACGTCGAGTGTCGGGCGGACCAGCGGGCCCGCCTCACTGAAGGTCGGGTACGTCGACGGCGATTTCGCCGCGTTCCTTCGGGTGCTCGACGAGGTCACCGATACCACGATCATCGCACGTCCCAAGGTGCTCACGCTTAACCGTCAGCCCGCACGGGTGCTGGTGGGCGAGCGTGTGGGCTACCTGAGCACTACCACGACGCAGACGGGCACGACACAGACGGTCGAGTTCCTGGATACTGGTACCCAGCTTTACTTCCGACCGTTCGTCTCGCGTGATGGCCTGATCCGCATGGAGCTCAAGCCCCAGGTGTCCGAGGCCGTCATTCGCGACGCCACCGACTCGGGTGGCGCCGCCGTGACCATCCCCGACGAGACCACCAACGAGTTGACGGCCAACGTCATGGTCCGCGACGGTCAGACCATCGTTCTGGGCGGCCTGTTCCGCGAACGGACCCAGTACGTGCGTCGCCAGGTGCCCTGGATCGCTGATCTGCCGATCATCGGCGCCCCATTCCGGGGCCGCGAGGACGCGACGGACCGCGCCGAGATCATTTTCATGATCACACCCACGATCGTGAACGATCAGATCATGTCCGAGCACGCCGAGCGTGCCAAGAGCCTGATCGACAGCGCCGTGGCGGGCACGCGTGAGGGCCTGCTGCCCTTCAGCCGCGACAAGCAGTCGGCCAGGTTGCTGGTCGAGGCGCAGCAGCACGCCGCCGATGGCAAGACCAAGAAGGCCCTGTACTGCGTCCGACGGTCGCTCTCGCTGAACCCGAACCAGCCGCAGGCCCGCCTGTTGCTCGAACGGCTCACCAGCAAGACCCAGGATTGGCCCGAGATGAGCGTCCTCCAGACTTCTTTTAACCGGGAGATGGATCTGTATCTGGACGAGCACGGCACCATGTTCGTGCCCGAGCAGGTAGACACGGGCGATGAGGGCGCCTCTCTCATGGAAGAGGGCGACACCCTGAGCCAGAGCCCGGCCGAGGAACCCGCCGGTGAGTCTGGGACCGACAACACCGAGGTCACTCTTGAGGGCGAAGGCCAGAGTGACGAACTTACCAACGAACTGGCCGCCGAGCCGACCGAAGAGATCGAGGCGGTCGATCCCGTGGCCGCCCAGGCCGAGGCTCTCGCCGCCGATCAGGCCAGCTTCGAGGATGCCGAACTCGCCAGCGCTCGCCAGACCGAAAGCGAGAGCGAGATCGATACCCCCGCCCAGGCCGAATCGAGCGAGAGCGCCTTCGAGGATTCAGACTGGGTGAACAGCCTGGCCCGGGCCGAGATTGGCGCCTTGGCCGAGGAAGTCGAGACCCAGGAGGCCGACGCAGAGGCCATCGAGACCACCACCCAGAACGAGGCGCCAGCCATCGCGTACGACCGTGAGGCGCGCACCTTCGACATCCAGGTGGAAAACACACCGCTGCCGGGCTTCCTCAGGGATCTGTCCAGCCAGGCCCGTCGCAGCATCATCGTGTCGCCCGACGTGGCCGGCACCGTCAGCGCGTCGCTGTACGGCCTGTCGCTCGAGGAAACCCTCGACGCGGTGCTGGGCCAGCAGAACCTCGGCTACGTCGAGGATGGCAAGATCATTCGGGTGCTCCCGCTCGATGTGATCGCCCGGCAGGAGGCCGAGCGTGCCGCCGCCGAGGCCGCCGCCATTGCCGCGGCCGAGCAGGAGGCCGCCGACGAAGCCGCGGCGATTGCGGCTGTCGATGAGACCGTCGAATCGGCCTCGCCCGAGGCCGAACGTATCGCCCAGCCCGAGTCCGGGTCGTCGACCGACGCGGCGGGTGAGCCGGTATCGAGCACGACAGGTCAGGTCGCGACCGAGACGGGCGAATCCACCATCGCCAACGCTCCGATGGCCATCTCGGCCCAGGCCCGTGAGGAGGCTTCCGAGGATCAGCAGGGAGCCGACGTGGCGGAAGCTGCTCAGGTAGAGCTGCCCGCGCCCGTCGAGTTCACGCCGAGTTTCGACGTGGACAGCCCGGTGGAAGCCGAGATCGATGAGCAACTCGGCGACGCCCTTCTCGGCTCGCTCAGCTTTGCCAGCTTCGAGTGGTCGCCCACCGTCTCGCGCGATGGGTACACCGAGCCCACGAGCTGGATCGAGCAGACCGAGCCCGCACAGAACTCGTCGAAGGACTGATAACCCCATCGCCCGAACCCGCACGCGCGGGTTTGGTTCAGTGTGGCCCCAAAAGGGCCGAAGGTAAGCAAGATCGGACGCGTGCGGTAGCCACGCGTCCAGAAGCCCAGGCCCGGCTATACGGGCGGCGAGAGGACGCAGGACGATGCACAACGAACGACGCATGAACACGATGACCCGGACCGCCAAGCTCGTGATGCTGGCCGGCGCGGTGGCGGGAACCATGGCTCTGACCGGCTGCTCGAGCAGCGGACGGACCGGCGCCGAGGCCCGCAACGCCGCCGCCGAGCGGATGGCGGGCATGAAGAGCGGGACCGAGTGGGACATGGCCCGCCAGGCCTTCCTCTCGGGCGATCCCGAGAAGGCCCTGGACCACATCGATCGATCCATCGCCCTCAACGACGGCGTGGTGCGCTCGCACGTGCTCCGGGGGCGGATCATGATGGAGCTTGGCAACTTCGAGGAATCGATGGCCTCGCTGGGCAAGGCCGAAGTGCTCGACCCCGAGGACGTGGACACCCAGTACTTCCTGGGCGTTGCCTACGAACGCATTGGTGAGAAGGAGAAGGCCATGGAACGCTATCAGGCCGCAGCAGAGCTTGATACCGCCCGCGCGATCTACGCGGTCGCCGCTGCCGAGATGCTCATCGACATCGGCCGCACCGAAGACGCCGAGAGCTACCTCAAGGATCGGCTCGATCTGTACCGTCACAATGCTGGGCTCCGCCAGACGCTGGGCCACATCGCCATGATGCGTGGCGAAGCCGAGTTGGCCTCCGACTGGTTCACCGAGGCCCGATTCCTGGCGCCCGAGGATCCCGGTGTGCTCGAGGACCTGGCCCGTGCCGAGATGGCCAGCGGCCGGTACGCCGAGGCCGAGTTCAACCTGGCCGAACTCATGAGCAAGGAAGAGTTCGAGGCGCGCCGCGACCTCCAGCACATGCGGGCCCGCTGCCTGGTGGAGGTCGACCGACCCGTCGAGGCTCGCGACGTGCTCGTGAAGCTCACCGAGACCGAGGGCGGCGAGAAGGATCTGGACGCGTGGATCCAACTCGGCCACGTGAGCTACCAGCTCCGCGACATGGCGCGGGTGCGCCGCGCCGCCGGCCGTGTCATCGCCCTGGCCCCCCAGCGCAGCGAGGGCTACCTCCTCCGCGCCCTGCAGCAGCGGGGCATGGGCGACCTCGACGCCGCCCTTGCCAGCCTCGATCTGGCCATCCAGCGTGCCGAGAGCGACCCCTCGCCCCTCATCCTGCGGGGCCTGATCGCTCAGCAGGCCGACATGCCGGGCCTGGCCCGCTCGAGCTTCGAGGCCGCTCAGAAGCTGGACCCCAGCAACGAGAGCGTCTCGCGCATGATCGCGTCGCTGGACGCCCAGTACGCCGAGACCTTCACCGCCGTCCCCGATGACGGCCAGTAAGTTCTCGCGTCAATCGGCCGTTCGCACGTCGGCGATCTCGCCGCGCACCGATCGGCGACCTCGATACTCCTCGACCCTGGGCGTGAAGACCACGTCCAGGGTCGATCCATTTCGGAAGTGCTCGGCGTGGCGCCCCCAGCCCCAGCCCACCAGCTTGAGCGTCGCGCCGGCGTCGTCACGCACGAACATCGACAGGTGCGCGCTGCTCGAGCCCATGAGCATCGGCGGCTGAGACACACGCACGTTCTTCAATCGAAGGCGGGGCGTCGGGTTGCCGCGGCCAAAGGGCCCGAGCTTCTCCAGCGTCATCACGCCCGTCTCGTCGAGCTCGTGCAGCCCCGCGTCGGCGTCGATGCGGACCTCGGGCGTAAGGTCGTCGATCGAGATGTGCCCGTTGGCGTGCGCCAGCAGCGCGTCCGAGAATGCCCCCAGCCGATCCGTTGCGATCTTCAGGCCGATCGCCGCGTCGTGCCCACCAAAAGAGTCGACGCAATCGATGCAAGCCGCCACCGCTCCGTGCAGGTTGAAGCCCGGGATGCTCCGCCCGGATCCCTTGCACACCTCAGTGTCGCGTTGCATCAGGATTGTGGGCCGCCCGAACCGCTCGACCAATCGCGAGCACGCGATGCCGATAACCCCCGGGTGCCAGTCCTCGTGGGCCAGCACGATGGCCCGATGGCCGTCCTGATCCATCCCGAGCCGAATGACCTCCTCGCACGCCTGATCGACGATCCGCTTCTCGATCGACTGCCGCTGCTGGTTCAACTCGTCCATCGTGTCGCAGATGGCCTGGATCCGTGCATCGTCGCTCGTGATCAGCAACTCGATGGCCTCGTGCGCATCGGCCACTCGCCCCAGGGCATTGATGCGCGGCCCGAGCCTGAATCCCAGGTCGCCAACGCTGATGGGGCGTTGCTCCCGCACGCATCGCTCGGCCAGCGCCGCCATGCCGCGTACGCGGGTGCGGCGCATGAGCGCCAGTCCGTGGGTCACCAGCACGCGGTTCTCGTCGACCAGGGGCGAGACGTCGGCCACGGTGCCAAGGGCTGCCAGTGGTAGCAGGTCCAGCAGCAGCGACCTCGGCCCCGCGGCAGCCCGGCCGCCTTCGCCCGCCATGGTCGCCATACGCCACGCCAGCTTGAAGGCCACCCCCGCGCCGCAGAGGCCCGCAAAGGGGTACGTCGAATCGGGTCGGCCCGGATGCACCACGGCATCGGCCTGAGGCAACTGATCGACGCTGGCGGGCGGATTGTGGTGGTCGGTGATTATGAGCCGGATACCAAGCTCCCGGGCCCGCCTGGCCGGCTCGAGCGCGGTGATGCCGCAGTCGACCGTGACGAGGACCTTGGCCCCCTCGCTGGCCAGCTTATCGATGGCCGAGACGTGCACGCCGTACCCGTCCCGGAGGCGGTGGGGGACGAAGTGCCTCAGTCGGGACCGGGGGCACAGGGCGCCGAGGATGTGGTGCAGGATGGCCGAGCCCGTGGTGCCGTCCACGTCGTAATCGCCATAGATGGCGATCGTCTGGCCGGTCCTACCTGCCTCGAGGAGCATCTCTGCGGCGTTGTCCAGATCGGGAATGCCCGAGGGGTCGTGCAGGGCGGTCAGCTTTGGCTCGAGGGTGGCAGGATCCAGATACGACCGGCCTGCCAGAACCCTGGCAACCAGGGGCGGCAGCGAGGGGTCAAGCGGGCCCGGGGGTTCGGGCAGCCGCCATCGCCTGGTCAGGCCGCGCAGGTTGTGGGCCGCTTGCGATGGGGCGGTGGGTGGCATGGCCGTAGACTAGCCGGATCATGGTCAAGCTCAACAAGATTTACACTCGTACCGGTGACGACGGCACCACGGGCCTGGGCGACGGCTCCCGCGTGGCCAAGGCAGTTTCTCGCGTGGATGCCTACGGCACCACCGATGAGGCCAACGCCGCCCTGGGTCTGGCGATCATCGCCTGCCGCGACGCCGGCGAGCCTGCGGCTGGGCTGGTCTCCATCCTGGAATCGGTCCAGCACGACCTGTTCGACTGCGGGGCCGACCTCTGCACGCCGATCAAGGACGATGGCAAGGAGGGCGAGCGTCTCCGGGTCGTCCCCAGCCAGATCGAGCGACTTGAGGCCCTCATTGATCGCTTCAACGACGACCTGGAGCCACTGACCAGCTTCGTGCTGCCCGGCGGAACCCCCTCCGGGGCGGCCCTGCACCTGGCACGCACCATCGTGCGAAGGGCCGAGCGGCTGGCGGCGGCCACCCTTGAGGCCGAACCCGACGAAACGAACGCCGACGTAATCCGATACCTCAACAGGCTGAGCGACCTCTTGTTTGTGCTCGGGCGGGTGGCCAACCCGACGGGCGACGTGCTCTGGAAGCCCGGCGCGAACCGATAGACCGGCGTACACCCCGCACCACCTGTTCCGAACGACCCCATGGCTACCGCCAACTTCACCAGTGAGTTCGCCCAGGAGTTTGACGCCGAGACCGGGCAACTGCTGCGCCGGCGGTTCCTGTGGTTTCTGGGGTTCAACCTCGCGTTCTGGGCGATCGGCATCTTCATCGTGCTGGCGCTGTGGGGCGAGTTTTCAAAAGCGCCTTTGTCAACACGTGTGTGGACCGCCATTATCGCTGGCGTCGACATCTCCGTGTTCATCTGGTTCTTCCGCCGAGTGCTTCGCAGCCGTCCCGACAAGCCCGCGATCCTCCAACTCACGCGCATCCTGTTGCTCTACGTTGGCACGATCGGGCTCGCGCAGTACTTCCTCGATGTTCCGGGGGCGGGCGTTGTCATCTCGGGCTTCCCCGGGGCCACGCTGGACTTCGGAGTGGCGTTCTTCTTTGCCTGCCTGTTCCTGCCCTGGTCGCCCAAGGAGGTCTACCACACGATCGGGGTCGTGCTCGCCCTCCATGCCGTGGTGCTGATGGCGGTCAACCTCCCGCCCAACGCCAACTGGTTCTGGCTGATCTGCTTCCCACTCTTTGTCGCCCCCGGCTTCGTCGTCTGCGCCATCAAGCATTCCGCCCGCATGCGCAGCTTTAAAATGCGGTTCCTCTCGGCCCGGTACGGCGAGGTCCGCCGCGAGATGACCGACGCCCGCCGCATTCACGAGGACCTCTTTCCCGAGCCCCGCGATGTGGGCGACATGGTCTTCCGCTATACCTACCAGCCAATGAGACAGATCGGCGGAGACTTCCTCTTCTTCCTCGAGAGCCCGGGCATCGAGGGCCGAGTCCCCGTCAACCTCGTGCTGCTCGACGTCACTGGCCATGGCCTGGCCGCCGCCCTCACCGTCAACCGTCTGCACGGCGAGCTCGAGCGCATCTTTGCCGAGAACCCCCACGCCGAACCGGGCTACGTGCTCGGGCTGCTCAATCGCTACGTGCACCTGACGCTGGCCCAGCACAGCATCTACGCCTCGGCGGTGTGCCTGCGTATCGACCCGGCCACCGACGAGCTCACCTACGCCAACGCCGGCCACCCGCCCCTGTTCCTCCGCGGCGTCGACGGCACGATCGAGGAACTCGATTCCACGGCCATCGTGCTGGGGGCCTGCCAGCCCGAAGACTTCCACGCCGACCCGCAGACGCACACGTTCATGCCGGGCGACATGCTCATCGCTTACACCGATGGCGCGATGGAGGCCCGCAACGACAAGGGCAAATGCATCGGCCGCCAGTGGCTCACCGCCATGATCGCCGCGGCCAACTGCGAGCCGGGCGACTGGCCCCGCCGCATCATCGGCGAGCTTGACACCCGCCGCCACGGCGTGCCCGAGGACGACACGCTGGTGATCGAGGTGCAGCGCCGGCTGGCGACCGACGCTGGCCTGCACGCACGTGCCACGCAACAACCTGCGAGCGTCGACTGAGTTCGTGCGACGACGTCATCGCGGATAGTCACCCGAGGAGCGAAGCTTGCCCTACGTCAACGTCCGCATTACCCCCGCCGCGTCGCGAGATCAGAAGGCCCAGATCATTGCCGAGATCACCGATACGCTGCGCCGAGTGCTCGGCAAAGCGCCCGAGCACACGCACATCGTTATCGACGAGATCGACGAGCAGAACTGGGGGTTCGCGGGCGTGTCGACGGATGTGTATCGGGCTGGGAAGCGTCCGAGCTCAGAGAAGTAGATCTCAATCGATCGTTGTCTTCTCGTTCCAACCGACCAGGAAATATCGACCGTCCCGGCCATGCTCACAGAACCACAAGCTAGGGTTGGGATCTTCTGCAGAGTCGACATCGGTGGAATGAGTCGTGCCACAAGCCGGACAGAGCCAATGGACATGTTCGAGTTCGCCAAGCGAGGCGTCGCCGCTCAGTTCGCCCATGACAAGCGGAACATCTTCGATCGTCTGCTCGACCCTCCAGAAGGGTCGATTCCACCAACGGAGTTTCCAGTTCGATTGGCGTATCGACTTGATCCCATCGCGTGTCAGATGAATACCCATGAGCTCCTGCCACAGGAACGTTTTATACACATGAACCCGCGGCATCACTCCCCCGGAATATAACTGATCGCCCCCTCGAACGGGCTGCTCGCGGTGGCGTACAGCTTCTTCTCGATGCGGCCGCCGCGGTAGCTCAGGTAGCCGGCGTCCAGGGCCATGCGCATGGCGTGGGCCATCAAGACCGGGTCCTTCGCGTGCGCGATGGCGGTATTGAGCAGAACGCCGTCGGCGCCCAGTTCCATGGCCACCGAAACATCGCTCGCGCTGCCCACGCCCGCATCGACGATCACCGGATAGTCCGGGTCGTTCTCCTTGAGCGCCTCAAGACACAGCACGATGTTGGCCTGGTTCACCACGCCGCGCCCGCTGCCGATCGGGCTGCCCGCCGGCATCACGCTGGCGGCGCCCAGGTCCTTCAGCCGCTTGGCCACGATCGGGTCATCGCTGGAGTACACCAGCACCTTAAAGCCGTCGTCGACGAGTTGCTTCGTCGCCTCGACCGTACCAACCGGGTCGGGCAGAAGGGTGCGCTTGTCGCCCAGAACCTCCAGCTTCACCCAGTCCTGCCCGGGGTTGTCGATCTGGCTGAGAAGTTCGCGTCCCAGCCGGGCCACCCGCACGGCGTCCTCGGCGGTGAAGCACCCCGCGGTGTTGGGCAGGATGGTGTACTTGCCGGTATCGATGTAGTCCAGCAGGCTCTCGCCCTTCTCGTTGACCAGCCGCTCGCGCCGCACGGCGACGGTCACCACACGGCAGCCGCTGGCCTCGAGGGCGCGCTGCATCAGGTCATAGCTGGCGTACTTGCCCGTGCCCACGAACAGGCGGCTGTCGACCGTGCGGCCGGCGATGGTGAGCGGGGCAACGAGGGTCTGGGAATCGGCTGAAACGGGCGTCGTGGCACTCATGGCCAAGCATAGCGGCGGTGGGTCAAGGGCAGATTATGAGAGACTTTTTATGGTGATCCGGGCCTGAAACACGGAGAGCATACGGGATAACATGGGGCTTGGGGACGAAGGAACCATCCCAGAGCTCCATCACCGACGATCTGGCCCGCGCCATCGTCGAAACCCTCCACGAGCCGCTCGTCGTGCTGTCCTCCGATCTGACCGTGCTGGCCGCCAGCCCGGCGTTCTATGAGCACTTCGAAGTCGGCCAGGCCGAGACCCTTGGGCATCGCATCTACGACCTTGGCAACGGGCAGTGGAACATCGCAGCCTTGCGCACGCTGCTCGAGAAGATCCTACCCCGCGAGACCGTGTTTAACGACTTCGAGGTCGAGCACACGTTCGAGTCCATCGGCCGCCGCCTCATGCTGCTCAACGCCCGCCAACTCAACCACTCACAGCTCATCCTGCTGGGCATCCGAGACGTGACCAACGCCAACGCCGCCGACAGCGCCTTGCGCGTCAGCCGGCAGCGGCTCGAAGGCATTTACGGCGGCGCGAAGGTCGGCATCAGCGAGATGACCGCCGACGGCGGGTTCGTGCGTGTCAACGACGAGATGTGCCGCATCATGGCCCGATCGCGCGAGGAGATCCTGGCCTCGGATATCAGCGAGTTGACCCATCCCGCCGATCTCGCCCGATGCGTGGACAGCATGCGTGTGCTCTTCGACTCGGGCGATCCCTTCTCGATCGATAAGAGATACGTCCGACCCGATGGCTCTTTTGTTCACGCCAACAGCACCGCCAGCCTGCTCGAGGGCAGCGATCCGCCCGCGATGGTCGTGGTCACCATCGATCTGACCGAACGCCGCCGGGCCGAGCAAGCGATGCGATCCAGCGAGGCTCGCCTACACGCGCTCGTGGCCGCCACCAGCGACGTCGTATTCCGCATGAGCCCCGACTGGACACGCATGCGACGCCTGGAGGTCAACGGCTTTCTCGAGGACGCCACCACCGACCAGCCCTGGCTGGAGCGCTACATCCCCCACCAGGAGCAGGAGAAGATCCTCGAGGCCATCCAGCGGGCCAAGGAAAGTAGAAAAGTGTTCGAGCTCGAGCACCGCGCGCTCCGCAACGACGGCACGGTCGGCTGGATGCACTCCCGTGCCGTCCCCGTGACCGACGATGCCGGTCGCATCGTCGAGTGGTTCGGCGCCGCGACCGACATCACCGATCGCAAGCAGGTCGAAGAGACCATCCAGCGCAGCGAGGCCCGCATGCGCCTGCTGACCGATTCGCTGCCCGTGCTGATCTCGTATGTCGATGTTCATCGGCGCTTCGGCTTCGTCAACCAGACCTACGTCGACTGGTTTGGCCGGCCGCGCGAGCAGATCAGCGGGCGACCAGTGGAAGAGATCCTGGGCCGCGATGCCTACGAGCAGATCCGCCCGCGCCTGAAACTGGCGATGTCGGGCCGGCAGGTTTCCTTCGAGGCCACCCTGAACTATCCCAAGGCCGGCCGCCGGGACGTCAGCGCGGTCTACGTCCCCGACGTCGACGAATCGGGCAAGGTCCGCGGCATATTCGCGATGATCACCGACATGACCGACCGTCGCAAGGCCGAGGCGGCGCTCGAGGCCAGCGAAGCCCAGTATCGCGTCCTGTTCGAGTCAATCGACGAGGGCTTCTGCGTCATCGATCTGATCTACGGCGACGACGGCGCACCCGTCGATTACGCCTTCGTCGAGATCAACCCGGCCTTCGAGCGGCACACCGGCCTGACCGATGCCGTCGGCAAACGAATCATGGACCTGGTGCCCGACCTTGAGACGGACTGGGTCGACCGCTACGCCCGGGTGGCGGCAACCGGGCAGGCCGAGCGCTTCGTTGAGTGGTCCCAGGCCATGGGCCGCTGGTTCGACGTCTACGCCTTCTGCATTGGCAAGACGACCGATCGACGCGTGGCCATCCTCTTCAACGACATCACCGAGCGCACGCGCGCCGAAGAGGCCCTCCGAATCAGCGAGCAACGCTACAGACTCCTGGTCGAGAGCGCTCGCGAATACGCCATGCTCATGATCGACCCCGACGGCACGATCGTTTCCTGGAATATCGGCGCCGAACGGCTGTTCGGTTACACCGCCCAGGAGATGATCGGCCAGCCCTCGGAGATCCTCTACACCGAAGAGGATCGCGCCGCCGCCGCCCCCATGCGCAAGCGTGAACGCGCCCTGGCCGAGGGGCAGGCCGCCACCGACCAGTGGTACCGCCGCAAGGATGGCACGCTCTTCTGGGCCAACGGTGTGCTCCGCCCGCTCGAGAATGGCTCTACCCGCGGGTTCATCAAGATCCTGCGCGATCAGACTAGGCAGAAGGAGCACGAGGAGCAGCTCAAGATCGTTATGGCCGAGCTGAATCACCGCGTGAAGAACACCCTCGCGGTCGTTCAATCCATCGCAAGCCAGACCATGCAGCGAGCCCAGAGCCTGGAGGCCTTCCGCCCCGACTTCGAGAAGCGACTGCGCTCCATCGCCAAGGCCCACAGCCTGCTCACCCGCACGAGCTGGACGGGCGTGACCCTCGGCCGCGTCATCGAGAGCGAGGTTGGCACGGCGCCCGGCGACGTGCGCATCACCCAGAAGGGCCCGGATGTCACTCTGCCACCGGAGATGACCCTCGCCCTGCACATGGTCTTGCACGAGTTGACCACCAACGCCCGCAAGTACGGTTGCCTCTCGCGCGACGAGGGGGCGCTGGCGATCGACTGGAGGGTCGAAGGGATCGGCGACGACTGCACGCTCGAGCTGAGCTGGCACGAGTGCTGCCCAGCCCCGATCGCCAAGCCCGGCGCCGACGGCTTCGGCAGCCAACTCATCGAGCAGCTCATCGTCTACGAGCTCGAAGGCGAGATCGATCGAAGGTACGAATCCGACGGCCTGCGATTCCGCCTGCGCGTGCCGTTCAAGCCCGTCCCGGCCGCCCTGGGCGCCGAACAACCGGCCGAGCCGAACGACGCCGAGCACGAGCCCGACCCTGCCGCCGATCCGACGCACAGGATCGAGCGCCCCTCCGTCCTCCTGGTCGAAGACATGGCGATGCTGGCCATGGCGATGAAGGATGAGATCGAGGCCCTGGGCTTCACCGTCATCGGTCCGGCCCCCAGCGTCGCGCGGGGCAGGGCCCTGGTCGAGAAGGACACGCCAGCCGTGGCCGTGCTGGACGTGAATCTCGGGGACGAGCAGGTCTACCCGCTCATCCCCGTGCTCCAGGACGCCGGCGTGCCCATCGTCCTGCTCACCGGCCACGACGCCGCCAGCATACCCGAAGACTTCGCCGACATCCCCGTGCTGCCCAAGCCCGTGGAGATCGACGATCTGGCACGGTTCCTCCGCCGGCACGCGGAAGAGCGAGCGTGACGCAAAACCGACAGTCTGGCGATGCCGGCATGAGTTTTTCGTCGCCGCGCGAAATGACCTTGACTTACCCCCCCCGGGGGGGGGGGGGGGGTATCTTGAAGATCATGGGGTCTCGAAGCATTATCTTGTGGGGTCTCGCCGGGGTCGGTTGTGGCCTGCTGGTCTTTGGCGGGCGAAATTTGGCAACGGCAGGCGTCGTTCCGGGCGAGCCGAACAATCCCGATGGCATGGTGATCGGTGAGCCCGGGATGTGGGTCATTCCGATCCAGAATCAAAGCTGGTTCAACGATGCCGCCATTACGCGAGTTGAAACCAGTTGCGGATGCCTAATCGTTGACCTGTGGCCCAGCCAACTCGGCCCGCGGGAACATTCCGAGATCCTGCTGTCGGGTTCACCCGATGCCCGATACGCGTCGCTCGTGCAACGAGTAACGATCCACGTCGAGAATCGCCAGCCGATCACCGTTGATGTCACGCTGACTCCCGATGTTCCATTTGAGGGGTGGCCAAAGTCTGTATGTCTTGAACCGACCGAGCCCTCGAGGTGGGGTTTCACACTCGGTCCCTTCTACAAGAATCATGTCCAGAGTATCGTGGGTTGGACCTCAACGAGCGTGCCCATTGTTGGTAGCATTGACAGTGCTACGGGCAGAGTCACGTTTGGTGCCGCGAGTGACCCCGGGTTGGTGCCAGACGAGGTTGTTATTGTGTTCGGGAACGGACCGTCAGACGTGTGGTCGGGCCCGGCGGAGTTAGTTCATGTTTCCGAGGGCGCTGAACGTGCCAAGGGAGGTTCTCTTGAAGATGGGTGACCCGAAAGTATTCATCGGTCCGCTGACTGCTGTCGCGATGCTCCTGACGACTTCAAGCGTTGTGGTCGCACAGGTGGTTGACAGTTGCAGAAACGACGGAGCCTGCGCGGGTGGTGAGTGCCAGATTCTTTCTGGCGGGTTCATCAACACTTGCAACTGTTGTGCATTGACTGGGGGCCTGTGGCAATGCTGTGACAACATTCCGTGCTCCCAATGCGTCGGTCCGTGAGTGATGCTCGTGCGTAAGGGACATCAAATTCCCAAGCGGACCCAAGGCTGGATTCTCGCCGGAACACTGGCCCTGATTTGTACTGGCTCATCAGTATGGCTTCTGCGCACCCTCTTTGCTTCGCCGCAGCTTGTTGAACAGCCAGTCCTCACGCGCATGCACTATCCGGATGTGGTCGAGCACAGGCAGGCTGTGAATAAGGTGCCGACCCTTACCGCCGGCGAATTGTCCGCATTCGAGGCCGCGCTCGTTGAGGCTACTCATCGGGGCGTTGCGATCGTCGAAGAAGCAATTGCCGGATTTGATTCCGACGCCCCAATCGATGCCCGAAAGCCTGACCCGCCCGCGTCGAGCGAGGCACTCGAGTCATTACACCGCACCCTTATAGAACATGTGCGTGCCGTAACCGCCGAGACGAGTGAGCCATACCTCGCGTTGGCCGATCGTGAGCCGACGCAATGGATCGGACCCGGGGCGGACGCTTGGAACGCCATTGATTCCGTGATGCAGCATAATTGGAACCGAACAGGTCGGCGAAACGATGCTCGCGGCGAGCTCGCGCTCATGATGGAGCGATTCTGGTTCGGTCCAGAGGGCAACCGCTTCGTGGGTATGGCTGCCGGCGGCGACGGCATGGTTGTCCTCAGCGGAACGACGCGGATTGCCGTTGACGTTGGACGCCCCATGCTGTATGAGTTGCTCGAACCCGAACGCTACGAGTGGTACCGGTTTCCGGGGTATCGGGTCATTCGAACACGAGAAGCCATCATGACTCCTCGGGACATCATCCGCCGCGATGGTCGTGTCCAATATGCCCATACGGCAATCGTGCTTCGAGCCGCCGATGGGAACACAGGCCAGTGGTGGGCCACATGGTTCTATGATCCCCTTCAGGACCGCTGGCTGAATCAGGAATCCGGTCTGCGCTCCGGCTGGCGAGATATGGCATGGTTTTATTGATGAGTAGACCGCGCCAGCACACCCAGCTCCGCGCATTCTCGCTCGTCGAGATCCTCGTGACCATCTCGGTCATCGCCATCCTGATCGCCATCACCATCCCCGCCCTGCGCGGGGCTCGAGACTCCGCCGAGTCCACCGTCTGCGACACCACCATGCGCTCCCTCGGTCAGGGCATGATGCTGCTGGCCAATGACAACGGCGGCTTCTGGATGAACCTCTTCGAGGATGACCTGCACGCCCCGACCGTGACATGGACCGACGGTAGCGAAAAGCAGTCCACAATCGGTTACGATCTCCAAGCCCAGTTCTGGCCCGGTGGGCTCATCCCCTCGTACTACGCACCGGGCGACCCCGCCGAGGTCTGGACCTGCCCGCAGGTGATGCGTCACGGGTACCGCCTCTCGTACGAAGCAGAGCAACTGCGCATCCACCCCGCCGACGGGGCCATCGTGTCCTACGCCTATTCACAATCGCTCGTCACCAGCGCCGACCTCTGGGCCGGCGACGACACGGCCATCGCCGCCCGCTGGCCCGACCGCGACCGGTACCGCCGCCGCGTGGCCATCGACGCCGTCGCCTTCCCCAGCCAGAAGGGCGCCCTGATCGAACGCGCCGCCTTCCACGATGCGAGGCGAGGGGACAACACCATCTACGGGGCCGACCACGACAAGTGCCGCCGCCTTGGCATCGTGTTCTGCGACGGCAGCGTCCGCCGCCTCGAACGCCGCGACATGAACCTGGGCGTGCCCATGTCCCAGATCTTCGACAGCGACCCTAAGGTCGATCCCGTGCCGGTCGTCACCACCCGGGATGGGTATCTGGGCGTGGACGTGAACTGATAAGCTCTCCCTTCCAGAACCCGCCCGGCCCCCGTTCGGACGGAAGAAAACGAATCCGAACGCAAGCCAGCCGCGCGTTATCACACGGTGAGGCCTCGCGGCCCGTCGCACGCACGCCACCCAGATGACGCGTCGCGCTGCCGGGATGACGCGTCACGGCGTTCGGATGACAGGGCGCGCCGGTCAGATGACGCGTCATCTGGCCCCCGTTCACCCCCGTGGGGCGGCCCTGGATGCGTTTGTCCGATCAAAACTAGAACAATGTCCGGGATAGTATGGATGTCCCGCCCGATATCTCGCGTCGCCATCGCCACGCCCCGGCCCGGGCCACCGGCCGGCCGGGCCGGCGAATCTTCCGCCCGAACCCGCCGAACGCCGATCGTGTACCCTTGGGCTGACCGCCGCGGGCGCCCGCCCGGGCGATCCGCCCAACGAGGAGATTCGGTCTATGTGTGGAATCGTCGCCTACCTCGGCCACCGCCAGGCCCGCCCCCTGCTCATCGAGGGCCTCAAGCGGCTGGAATACCGCGGCTACGACTCGGCGGGCATGGCCGTCATCGACGGCGGGCTCAACGTCGCCCGGGCCGTCGGCCGCGTGGCGAGCCTGGAGGCCATGGTTGATGGCAACCCCGATTTCGAGGGCACCCTGGGCATCGCCCACACCCGCTGGGCCACCCACGGGGGGGTCACCGAGGCCAACGCCCACCCGCACCGCGATGATCGCAACGGCATCGCCCTGGTGCACAATGGCATCATCGAGAACTACAGCGCCCTGCGCACCTACCTCACCGAGCGCGGCCACACCTTCCACAGCGAGACCGATACGGAAGTCCTGGCCATGCTCATCGGCGAGCTCTACGACCCGCAGCATGGGATGGACCTGGAGAAGGCCGTCCAAGCGGCGCTGCGTGAAGTGACCGGCGCCTACGCCATCGCGGTCATATGCGAGAATGAGCCCGACACGCTCGTGTGCGCGCGAAAGGGCAGCGCTCTGCTGGTGGGCGTGGGCAGCGGCGAGTTCGTGGTCGCCAGCGACCCGGCCGCCATCGTGGCCCACACCACCCAGGCCTTCCCGCTGGAAGACTACAACGTCTGCAAGATCACGCGCGACAAGTTCACCACCAGCACCATCCACAATGTTCCGGTCACGCCAAGGGTGGAGCAGCTCGAGCTGGACCTCGAGCAGATCGAGCTGGGCGGCTATGCCCACTTCATGCAGAAGGAAATCTTCGAGCAGCCCGCGGCCCTGCGCACCTGCATGCGCGGGCGGCTGAACGCCGCCGACGGCATGGTCAACCTCGGCGGCCTGCGCCAGTTCGCCCCCCAGCTGGTCCGCTCGCGCCGCGTGATTCTGTGCGCCCAGGGCACGGCCCTGCACTCGGCCATGATCGGCGAGTATCTCCTCGAGGACCTGGCCAAGGTGCCCGCCGAGTGCGAGTACGCCAGCGAGTTTCGCTACCGTAACCCCATCATCGAGGAGGGGACCGTCGTCGTGGCCGTCAGCCAGAGCGGCGAGACGGCCGACACGCTGGCCGCGCTCACGGAAGCAAAAGAACGCGGGGCCCTCGCCCTGGGCGTGATCAACGCCGTGGGCTCGAGCATCCCACGCATGACCGACGCGGGAGTGTACCTGCGAGCCGGGCCGGAGATCGGCGTGGCCAGCACCAAGGCGTTCACCGCCCAGGTGGCCGTGCTCACCATGATCAGCCTGTTCATGGCCCGCCGCCGTTTCATGAGCGCCGAGCAGTGCAGCGACCTGATCAGGGATCTGGAGCTCATCCCAGACAAGATCGAGAAGGTGCTGGGGCTCAACGACTCCATCCGCTCGATCACCGAGAAGTACATCGAGCGCGAGAACTGGCTGTTCCTTGGGCGTGGGTACAACTACCCCACCGCGCTCGAAGGCGCACTCAAGCTCAAGGAGATCAGCTACATCCACGCCGAGGGCATGCCCGCCGCCGAGATGAAGCACGGGCCCATCGCACTGATCGACGAGGGCATGCCCGCGGTCTTCATCGCCACCCGCGGCAGTCAGTACGAGAAGGTCATGAGCAACATCAGCGAGGTCCGCAGCCGCGGCGGCCACGTTATCGCCGTCGCCACCGAGGGCGATAAAGAGATCGGCAACCACGCCCAGGACGTCTTCTACATCCCCGACGTACCCGAGTGCTTGAGCCCGATGGTGGCTGTGGTGCCCCTCCAGCTCATGGCCTACCACGCGGCGGTCTTGCGCGGCCACGACGTGGACAAGCCGCGCAACCTGGCCCAGAGCGTGACGGTGGAGTAGGTGTTTTCTCAAGCCCGCGGGTAGCTGGCCGCCGAAACTCCCCATCGGAGGAGGTCGCCACCAGCGCCGAGGCCCTGCCATGGACCAAACCAATCCCGTCCCACGCAACCCCGCTACCCAGCCGAAGGCCGGACGGCCCGTGGAGGTCTTCGCCGGCGACACACCGGGCGCGAGGCTGGACACCGACCGCCTGATCCTTCGCCCCGCTACGCCCGCCGACGCGGGGGCCTTCGAGGCCGCCATCGACGCCCTCATCGCCTCGGGCGACGGCAACAGCGGGGTCAATCTGCCCGGCGAGCAGGCGCGGCAGATCGTCAAGCGGCAGCTCGACCTGACCGCCAAGGGCCTGCGCACCGGCGGGGCACTGCGCCGGGTGATCTTCGACCGCGAGGACAGCGGCCAGATCCTGGGCGCCTGCAATCTGATATCCATCGAGCGGGGGCTCGAGTGGTACGCCGAACTGGCCTTCTGGCTCACGCCCGCCGCCCGGGGCCGGGGCATCGCGCGCGAGGCCTGCGCCGCCGTGGCCCACCACGCGATGGCCGACCTGCCAGCGGGGCTCGGATGCACGTCCGTCCGAGCCTATGTACAGCCGACCAACGCCCGGGCCCAATCGCTCCTGGCCAGCCTTGATTTTGCTCACCAGCCACACACCCGCGAGCACAAGGACACCGGCGGCCAGCACCATCCCCACGAGCTCTGGCTTAAGGGCCTGGCCTAGCGCCCGTACCAGAAGCGCACGAACTTCTTCACCTGTTCGGCCTGCCTGCCAGTGGGCGGATCGGTCGGCACACGCAAGCGCCGGCTGGTCGTTGACACGTGCACCGCCCTCGTCATCGCCAGCAGACCAAGCTCCCCACGGCTGACGCCCCAGCCGCTGGCGCCCTTGGCTGGCAGTGGGGCCGCAGGATGTGCTGTTGGGATCACGGCGTCGTTGAAGGTCACCGTGCCGGCGGCGAGTGCGCCGACCATCTCGTGCGCGCCCGCCACATCGCCGGTGAAGACGCTTGTGGCCAGGTGGGGGCCGGTCGCTCGATGGATCCGTAGCACCTCTTCTCTCGAATCGCACGCCACCACCGCGATCGAAGGCTCGAAGTGGTCGCCCTCCACGAGAGCATCGTCGGGCTGGCATACCCGCACCAGCGTTTCGCACGTGGCGCCATCGCACGCCGTGAGCGTGCCGCCCTTGGCCACCTCCGCGCGCAGCAGCTTGGTGAAGCGATCGGCGATGCCCGAATGCACCAGCACCCGTCGCGGGGCCATGCACGTCTGGCCCGCATTGAGCCGCACCGCTGCCCCGACCGATCGTGCCGCGAGTTCGAGATCCGCATCGCTCAGCACAAGCGCCGAGTCGCGCCCGGAGAGTTCCAGCGTGCTTGGGATGAGCTTGGGCCCCAGCGCCGTGGCGATCTGGCGACCGATCGCCGTTGAACCTGTGAACACAAGGTGATCGAGCCGCTCGCGTTCGAGCATCTCTGCCCCTGCCTCGCGCGTCGCCGGGAGCACGCGCAACACGCCCTCCGCCAGCCCGGCCTCCTGCGCCATTGCCAGCAGTTGCCCCTGCGTCTTCGGGCACCGTTCGCTGGGCTTCACGACCACCCTGTTCCCCGCGATGATGGCCTGCACCAGTTGGATGCCCAGGAGCTGCACCGGGTAGTTCCACGTCGCGATGATGCCAACCAGCCCCAGGGGCTCGCGCCTGACCCAATGCCGCTGGCCGAACTGCCACACGCTCCCGCCCCTCAGCCGTCGAGCCTTGAGCAGCCGGCGTGCGTGCCGCTCGTGCCACTTGCAACTGCTTAGAAGCGGCACGATATCGCTCACCAGGGTTTCGAACGCGTCCTTGCGGACCTCCTCACCTGCCAGAGCGATCAACTCGTCCTGCCCGGCCACGATCGCCCGCCGGAACTGTCGCAGCCACGCCAGGCGATCACGCAGCGACCAGTCAGGCATTCCCCGGGCGGCTGGGGACACTCCCTCGTCGGGCCGGGGTTGATCGTGGGGCCGCGTCATCGGCGGCAGTATAGTGGGTGGTATGAGCCGCCCCTCCCCAGACGCAGACAACCCCATCGCCATCGTCGGTGCCGGCCCGGGTGGTCTGGCGGCTGCGATGCTGCTGGCCGCCAGCGGCGCCCGTGTGAAGGTCTACGAGGCCCAGCCCCGCGTGGGGGGACGCACCAGCCGCGTCTCGCTGCAAGGCGAATCGGGTAACTTCCACTTCGATATGGGCCCCACCTTCTTCCTGATGCCCTATGTGCTCGATGAGATCTTCCAGGCCGCCAACCTGCGCCTGGCCGACGCCGTCGAACTCACCCGGCTCGACCCAATGTACCGACTGCTGCTGGGCCGGCCCGGAGAGGCGCCCCTCACGCTGGACACCACGCAGGACATTGCCGAGATGGCCCGCCGCATCGCCGCAATCAGTCCACCCGACGGCGCCGCCTTCGAGCGTTTCATCACCGACAACCGCGCCAAGCTCACCGCGGCCGAGCCCATCCTCCGCCGCGCCATACGTTCCCCGCTCGATCTGCTCAAGCCCGACGCCCTGCGCGCCCTGCCGCACATCAATCCCCACAAGAGCGTGCACGAGCTGCTCACTCGCTACTTCACCCACCCCCAGGTCCGGCTGGCGGTCAGCTTCCAGAGCAAATACCTGGGCATGAGCCCATTCGACTGCCCCAGCCTCTTCACCATCCTGCCCTTCATCGAGTATGAGTATGGTGTCTGGCACGCCACCGGCGGGCTCAACCGCCTGATGCACGCCATGGCCGACGCATGCCAGGGCATGGGCGTCGAGATCGTGACCGACTCGCCCATCGAGCGCCTTACCTTCGAGGGCAGCCGTGCCACCGGCGTCGTCGTGAATGGCCAGCACCACGATCACGACAATGTCGTGCTCAACGCAGATGCGCCCTGGGCGCTGAAGAACCTCCTGCCCGCCGACGCGCTCCGCCGCGTCTCGGGTTACGCGACCGCCGAATCGGTCGACTCAAAGAAGTACTCGTGCTCGACCACGATGCTCTATCTGGGCCTGGACGGCCAGGCCGACCTTCCGCACCACACCATCTACGTCTCCTCGCGCTACGAGCAGAATCTCGAAGAGATCTCACGCTTGGGCACGCTCAGCGAGGATCCCTCGGCGTACGTGTGCAACCCGGTGGCGACCGACCCCGGCATGGCCCCACCAGGCTGCAGCGCCCTCTATGTCCTCATGCCCACACCCAACGTGCGCAGCGGCGTCGACTTCAAGGCCGAGCGCCAACGCATGCGCGCCGACATGCTCGCCCAGCTCGGTCGTGTGTTCGGCATCGAGGACATCGAGCGACGCATCCAGTGCGAGAAGATGCTCGCCGCCGACGACTGGGCCGCCATGAACATCAACCATGGGGCCACCTTCAACCTGGCACATAACCTGGGCCAGATGCTGCACAAACGCCCCCGCCACAAGCTCCAGGGGCTGAAGGGCGTCTGGATGGTCGGCGGCGGCACCCACCCGGGCAGCGGCCTCCCGGTCATCTTCCTCTCGAGCCAGATCACCAGCAGGATGCTCTGCGAGGAACTGGATCTGGCATACGCCGGGCGAGAAGGCACGGGGTTGCCCGATGCCCAAACGGCCGACCGCGCCGCTGTCCGAATGGCCAAGCCTGTTGCAGCCCCCTGAGGCTTTTTTAAGAAGTTAGGTGGATGTATGAAACCTGCGGTGGCGCGTTGGCGTAAACCTGGCGATCGGTCGCACTTGTATTTTAAGTCCGCATAAGAAGTGGGAGAATCCATGCCAATCTCGGTCCACGCTTTGGCCTCCACGTGCTGGCGCACCAGCGTGGGCGTCCTCCTGGCGATACTCGCCCTCGCGTCCGCTGCCGCCGCACAACCATGCGACCCCACGATCGAGCCCGGACGCTTCGGCATTCCTGGCGTTGATCGATTCGTTGCCGCCGCATACACGTGGGACGACGGGTCGGGAGAGGCCCTCTACGTGGGTGGGAGGTTCATGGTCGCCGGCACGCTGGAGAGCCGGGGCCTCGCGCGGTGGGATGGCTCGGCGTGGTCGACCATTGGCGACGGACCTCCCGATAACGACGTGGACTGCATCGTCAGCCTTGAAGCCGACGCGCACCAGTACCTCTACGTCGGTGGTTCGTTCACCTCCATCGGCGGGATGCCGGCCTCGCACATCGCCAGATGGGATGGCTCGTCCTGGTCGCCGCTCGGCGACGGGCTCGATGGACCGGTGTACGCCATCGCCGAGTTCGACGACGGAACCGGACCCGCGCTCTACGCCGGTGGATGGTTTACACAGGCGGGGGGCCAACCCGCTTCGGGTATCGCCAAGTGGGATGGCTCGCAATGGACTGGCGTGGGCGGGGGCGTGAGCGGTCCCGAGCATCCGCAGATCTACGACCTCAAGGTGTTCGACGATGGCGCGGGTCCGGCCCTCTTCGTGGCGGGCAACTTCTCCTCAGCCGGAAGCACGGTGACCCAGGGCATCGCCAAGTGGGACGGCGACCAGTGGCTGCCACTTGGGACCGGACTGATCGGCGTCGGGGCCAGGGGCGCAACGCTCGAGGTGTTCAATGATGGCTCGGGTGAAGCGATGTACCTCGGAGGTCGATTTGACTTTGCCGGCGGAGTCATGGCGTCCAATATCGCGCGGTGGGATGGCGTGACATGGTCGCCCGTAGGACCAGGCCTGAATAACGAAGTAATAGATCTTGAGGTGCATCGTTACAGCGTGGTGCCAGCACTCTTTGCCGCGGGTCGGTTCAGGACCACCGAAGACGGCGCCACAACCCTGAACCACGTCGCCGCATGGACCGGACGCACCTGGGAGCCACTGCGCGATGGTGACGAGCCCGGATTGGCGGATCGTGCGTTCGTCCTGGAAGTATTCGAGGACGACGACGGCCCGGCGATGTTCGTCGGTGGCAACTTCTCGAACGACATCTCAGGCCAGGCGCTCTCGTTTATCGGCAGGTGGGACGATAGCGGCTGGAGCCCATTGACACGCGGGATCGATGCGGCCGTCAATGCGTTGCTCGAGGCCGACCTGGGCGCCGGAGCCCGGTTCTTCGCAGGTGGTGAGTTTAACACAATAGGTGATGCAAAAGCCGACCACATCGCGATGTGGAACGGCGGCCGATGGACGTCACTCGGCATCGGGCTCGATGGCGACGTGGCAGACATCGCAAAGTTCGTTGAGAACGGCCGAACCAAGCTCGTCGTCGCCGGAAACTTCACACGGGCGGGCATCGTCGACGCCAATCGGATCGCGGTCTGGGACGGCAGCGCATGGTCCGCCTTTGGCGATGGCTTTGACGGCTGGGTCAACGCAGTCGCTATCTATGACGATGGCGCCGGCCCGGCAATCTACGCGGGTGGCAGCTTCTCCTTCAGCGGATCGACGCGTGTCGAGCGGGTCACCAGGTGGAACGGTGAGGCGTGGGTCAACGTCGGGTCGGAGTTTTCCGGCACTGTCCATGACCTTATCGTATTTGACGATGGCTCCGGTCCGGCGCTCTACGCATCCGGCCGCCTTCATTCGGCCGACGGCGAGCGACTCTCAGGAATCGCACGGTGGGATGGAACCCAATGGTCGGATGTTGGCGGTGGGATCACCGGCTCGCCCGCAATCGCGTACGCCATGGCCATTTATGATGGCCCGATCGGTCCGAGGCTTATCGTCGCCGGAGAGTTCGAAGCCGCGGGTGGTGTGCCCGTCAAGCAGATCGCCGCATGGGATGGTTCGCAGTGGAGCCCCCTCGGCGAGGGAATCGATCGCACCGCGTTCACCACAAACCGGGTTTATTCGCTGGCCGTGGGCGACTTCGGGCAAGGCCCAATGCTCTTCGCCGGCGGAGACTTCGGCATTGCCGGCAGCGTCACCACAAGAAGCCTCGCCTGGTGGGACGGCTCGGCGTGGAACGGCTTCGACGAGGGTGTCCGGACTGCCCCGGTGCTTGCGATCGCCCAGTCCACTGTTGGAGGTGAGCAGGCCGTCTACATCGGTGGCTTCTTCTCGCATGTTGATGCCGTGCCCTCGCACCACATAGCCAAGCTCATGTGCCAGCCGGTCACCTGCCGGGCCGACTTCAACAATGACGGCACACTCGACCTCTTCGATTTTCTGGACTTTCAATCAGCGTTCGCCCGCGGTGAGCCGGCGGCCGATTTCGATGGCGATGGCGCGTTGACGCTCTTTGATTTCCTCGACTTCCAGAGCGCATTCTCACGAGGTTGCTGACTTCATAGGCCCAACTCCTCACGCAGTAGTGCCTCGATGCCCGGGGCATCCGAGCACGCCCGCACACGCTCGCGGAAGCCATCGTGCATCAGCCGCCGCGCCAGGGTCGCGAAGATCTTCAGGTGGGCTGCGCCGCCACCGCCCGCCGCCTCGCCCTGGGGCATCGCCAGCAGCAGCACGGTACCTACCGGCTTGCCGTCCATCGCGTCCCAGTCCACCGGCTGGGCCAGCGTTACCACCGCAAGCGTCGGCCACTTCACCCACGGACACTTGCAGTGCGGCACCGCGAACCCGTGCCCCAGCCCAGTTGAGTATGTCGCCTCGCGCGCCCACACGGCCTCCTCGACCTCGCGCGGCTTGTCAGTCCGCCCCGAAATCGCCAGCAGATCGACCGCCGTTTTAATCGCCTCGGCCTTGCTCACCGCGTCGACGCCCACCTCAATGCACGACGCGTCGACCACCGCCGGCCCCTCGCGCACCGCCCGCCACGTGAAGCCCGACACCAGCTCACGCACCCCCGCCGGCGTGTCCAACTCGCACGCCGCGTCGAGTAAGGCCCGGCATCGAGCCGCTTCCGCCTCGCCCACCGCCAGCTTGATCGGCCCGATCTCGGCCGCCCCGGCGCTCACCTCGTCCACGCCCAGCCCGATCATCAGCGGCACGTTCGCCACGCGCCCGCCCATCTCGCCGCACACGCCTACCCAGATGCCGGCGGACTTGCAGTCGTCGACAATGCGCCGCAGCACGCGCAGGAACGCCGGCTGCAACTCGTCACCCAACGCCGCCACGCCCGTGTTCCCGCGGTCGGCCGCCATCCAGTACTGGCACAGGTCGTTCGTGCCGATGCTCACGAAGTCCACGTGCGGCGCAAAGCGGTCCATCGACAGCGTCACCGACGGCACCTCGGCCATCATGCCGACCTGGACAGATTCATCGACCTTACGCACCCGCTCGCGGAACCGCGCCATCTCCGCCACCGTCGACACCATGGGCGCCATGATCTTCACCGGCCGTCCATCCGCCGCCGACACCATCGCGCGAAGCTGCGTCTCCAGCAGCTTGGGCCGACGCTCGTACAGCCGCACGCCGCGCACGCCCAGGAATGGGTTGTCCTCCTCAGAAAGCCTCAGATAGGGCGCGGGCTTGTCGCCGCCGATGTCGAATGTCCGCAGGATGACGGGCGTGCCACCCGCAGCGTCGATGACCGCCTTGTACACCTCGCGCTGCTCGCTTTCGCTCGGCGGCTCGTCGCGGTGCAAGTACAGAAACTCGGTACGGAAGAGCCCGACGCCATCCGCTCCGTTCTCGAACGCTGCAGCGACCTCGGCCGCGTCTACCGCCGTCACGCCAACCTCCAGCGACACGCCGTCGGCCGTCGCCGCCGGCTTGCACACCAGCGGCCGCACGCGCTCGCGTCGCCGCTCCCGCGCGCGTCGCTCACCTTCGTAGAACCGGCGCACCCCGTCGTCGATCGGAGAGATCACGAACCCCCCGTCGCCATCGACCACCGCGTACTCGCCATGCCGCGCCACGGTCGCAGCGCCGGGAACGTCGATCACGCACGGCAGCCCCATTCCCCGAGCCAGAATCACCGTGTGCGACGTCCGCCCGATCGCCCCGAGCACCAGGCCCCGCAGGCGCGTGCGATCCATGCCGAGCAACTGGTTGGCGGTCAGCATCTCGGCGAACACGATCGAATCGTGCTCCAGCACCGGGCACGCCGCTGCCATCGACCCGGGCACCAGCCGCTCGACGAGCTGCATAGCGATGTCCACGACATCCACCGCTCGCTCACGAACGTACGCGCTTTCAACGCCGCGCAGTTTCGCGGCCAGCTCATCGGCCGCCCCGATCACCGACCGCGCCGCCGTCTCGCCCTCACGAATCCGTTGCTCGATTGCCGCCCACAACGCCGAATCGCCGGCAATCTGAGCGTGGGCCCGCAGCAGCGATGCCTCGGTCTCGTCGCGTGCCTCCACGGCACGCTGACCAAGCTGCTGCGTCACGCCATCGATCGCCTGGCGGGCCAGCCGCAGCTCTTCTTCGGTTCCCGCCGACCGTGCCGTACGGGCATTCTCGGGCAGCGCCAGCCCGCCAACACACACGGCGCGCCCCATGCCGCCGCCTCCGCTCACGCCCAGGCCCGGCACGTGGGCCACGCCCAGCATCCGCAGCACCGGGGGCAGCCGGCACGCCACGCCCGCCGACGCGTCGGCCTCCTCGTCTCGCAGCTCGGTCTCGATGATCGCC
>JBITAF010000048.1:0-18817 GCA_044440025.1 Phycisphaerales bacterium JB060
GCCTGGCGTACGCGGGGCCGCCGGTGGTGCTGGCGTGGCTTGGGCTGGTGACCTGGCGGGGCGACGCCGGGGCGGCCGATGCGCCGGTGCTGGCCGGGCTGGTCGCCCTGGTGGCCATGGGCCTCTCCCGCGCGATGGCACAGGAGGTCGCCGCGCTGGCCCGCCGGCTGCTCGAGGGCGACCTGGCCGACCGCACGCGCGGGCTGGAGCTGGCCGGCTACGGGGCCATCGGGCTGGTGTGGCTGGCGCTGCCGGCGGTGGCCCTGGGGCCAAGCTGGCGGTGGCTGGCCCCCGCCGCGCTGGTGCTGGCCGGGGGGGCGGCGATCGGCTGGGCCGTCCAGTACCACACGCTGGTGCGGGCCCTGCGAGCGGCGCTGGTGGCGGTGGCGCGGCGGCCCTAGGCCCCGCTGGCGGCCCGGATCCCTACCATGGCCCGCATGTTCGAGATCACCGCCCAGGCCACCTTCAACGCCCAGCACGCCATCATGATCCGCGGCGACCGCGAGCCCGTGCACGGGCACGACTGGGTCGTGCGGGCCACCATCGCCGGGCCCACGCTCGACAGGGAAGGCCTGCTGTGCGACTTCCACGCCGTCGAGGCGGCCCTGCGGGGCATCACCGACCCCTGGAACCACGACAACCTCAACCACAGCGAGGCCTTCCGCGGCCGCAAGCTCGAGCCCACCGCCGAGAACGTGGCCATGGTGGTGGCCGTCGAGCTGGCCCGGGCCCTGAAGGACATCCTGCCCGAGGGCGCCCGCGTGGCCCGCGTGTCGGTGACCGAGGCCCCCCGCTGCGTGGCGACGTACCTTCTTCCCCGAGAAGACTGACGCGGGGCCGAACCAGTGGGGACCACGGACGCATGACCCAGCACGATGCACAGGCGATGGACCGCCCGCAGGCCGGCCAGCGGGCCGATCGACGCGAACCGGCGCCCGACGAGCTGCTCAACCGCGACCTCTCGTGGCTGGCCTTCAACCAGCGCGTGCTCGAGCTCTCGGAAGACGAGGCGACGCCGCTGCTGGAGCGCGTGAAGTTCCTGGGCATCTTCGCGAGCAATCTTGACGAGTTCTTCATGAAGCGCGTCGGGCTCATCCGCCGCCAGGTCGACGCGGGCATCGAAGCCCCCTCGCCCGACGGGCTGACCCCCCGCCAGCAGCTCGACGCCGTCCGCGAGAAGGTGCAGGCCCTCCAGGCCCGCCAGGCCGACTGCTGGACGGGCGCCATCCTGCCCGAGCTGGAAGCCCGGGGCGTGTCGATCGTCGGGTACGACGATCTCGACGACGCCGAGCGGGCCCGGCTCGATCGCTGGTTCGAGGAAGAGGTCTTCCCGATCCTGACGCCGCTGTCGATCGATCCCGGCCACCGCTTCCCGTTCATCAGCAACCTGAGCGAGAACCTGGGCATCCTGCTCTCGGGCGACGGCGGCATGACGGGCCACGCCGAGCCCGGCCTGGGGCGTTTCTGCCGGCTGAAGATCCCCGACGGGGTGACGCGGCTGGTGCGGTGCGACGATCCGATGGGCCAGGGCGAGCCCGCCGCCGCGCTGGCCGCCACGGGCCGGCTGCGCTTCACGCCCCTCGAGCAGATCATGCGCGCCAACCTGGGCATGCTCTTTCCGGGCGTCTCGGTCCTGGCCATCAACGCCTTCCGCGTCACTCGGTCGGCCAGCGTCGAGGTCGAGGACGAGGCCGGCGACCTGCTCGAGAGCGTGCAGGAAGAGCTCCGCCGCCGCCGCTTCGCCCGGCCCGTGCGCATGGAGATGGCCGAGCAGCCCCACCAGGAGCTGTCGGGCTTCTTCGCCACCAGCCTGGGTTTGCAGGAGGGGGACATCTATGTCCGCCGAGGGCCGCTGGAGTACGGCGACCTGATGGAACTGGCGGCCCTCGACCTGCCGCACCTGAAGGACAAGCCGTGGAAGCCGCTGACCCCGCCCAGGCTGCTGGGCGTGGACGTGCGCAGCGGGCGCGGCGACATCTTCCAGGCCATCCGCGAGCGCGACATCATCGCGCACCATCCCTACGAGAGCTTCGACGACTCGGTGCGCGCGTTCATCAGCGCGGCGTCGCGCGACCCCGACGTGGTCGCCATCAAGCAGACGATCTACCGGACCAGCCGCGACTCGCCCTTCGTGCGCTCGCTCGTGCGCGCGGCCGAGAACGGCAAGCAGGTGGCGTGCATGGTGGAGCTGCGCGCCCGCTTCGACGAGAGCCGCAATGTGAGCTACGCCCGCCGCCTTGAGCTTGCGGGCGTGCACGTGGCCTACGGCATCGTCGGGCTCAAGACGCACGCCAAGTGCTCGCTGGTTGTCCGGCGCGAGCGGGACGGCCTTCGCGCCTACGCCCACGTGGGCACGGGCAACTACCACCCGCACACCGCCCAGCTCTATACCGACCTCTCGCTGCTCACGTGCGATCCGCGGATCACCGGCGAGGTCCTCGAGCTCTTCAACGCCATGACCGGCTACTCGCTCAAGGGCGACTACGAGCATTTGCTGGTTGCCCCCACCACCATGCGGCCGGCCTTCGAGGCGTTGATCGACGCCGAGATCGGGCACGCCCGCGCCGGCCGGCCTGCCCGCATCTTCGCCAAGCTCAACTCGATGGAAGACCGCAAGATGACCGCCCGGCTCTACGAGGCCAGCCAGGCGGGCGTCAAGATTGACCTGTGCGTCCGGGGCTTCTGCTGCCTGAAGCCGGGCGTGCCCGGCCTGAGCGAGAACATCCGCGTGGTGTCGGTCGTCGGCCGATTCCTGGAGCACTCGCGCATCTTCCACTTCTCGAACGGGCAGAGCGATCCGCTCAGGGGCCACTGGTACATGGGCAGTGCCGACTGGATGTACCGCAATCTGAACAACCGGCTCGAGGCCGTCTGCCCGATCTACGACCACGCCGCCCGCACACGGCTCCACGACGCCATGCGCGCCAACCTGGATGACCGCGCCCAGGCCTGGGACCTGCGACCCGACGGCGCCTACGAGCGACGCGAGCGCACGGGGTCGGGCACCTTTGCCACCCTCATGCGCAGCACGCAGAGGGCCCATGCGGCCGCGCTGGCCGCCGCGGGTGAGCGGGAGGGCTGACCCGTGCGCATCGCCGACCGCACGATCGACACGAACCACCCGCCCTACATCATCGCCGAGCTGGGCGTGAACCATGACGGCTCGGCCGATCGTCTCATGGATCTTGTTCGCGCGGCGGCCGACGCCGGGGTCGATGCGATCAAGCTCCAGCTCTTTACCGCGGGCGACCTGCTGGCGGGCACGGCCAGGCTGGCCGAGTACCAGAAGGACGCGGGCGAGCGTGACCCTCGTGACATGCTGGGGCGGCTCGAACTGCCGATGGAGGTTGCCCGGGAGGCCATCGACCTCGCGCACGAACTCGGCGTGCACGCGATCGCCACGGTCTTCGACCTTCCGCTGCTGCCGATCGCCGACGAGTTGCCGCTGGACGCGTACAAGACCGCTTCGCCCGACCTGGTGTACCGGCCGCTGCTGGACGCGCTCGCTGGCACCGGCAAGCCCCTGATCGTCAGCACGGGCGCGGCCTCGCGCGACGAAGTGCAGCGCGCCATCGGCTGGCTTGGCCCGGCGCGTGATCGGCTGGCCCTGCTCCAGTGCGTCAGCAGCTACCCCACGCCTGCCGAGCACGCGGCGGTTGCCGCCGTGGCCGACCTTGCCGACCTGTTCATGGGGCCCGTGGGCTACAGCGACCACACGACGCTCGTTGACACCGGCGCCCTGGCGGTGACGCGCGGCGCCCGCGTGCTCGAGAAGCACCTCACGCTCGACCGCACCCAGCCCGGCCCGGACCACGCGGCGTCGATCGAGCCCGATCAGCTCGCCGAGTACGTGCGGCTCTGTCGGGCGGCCTACGAGGGCGATTGGAAGGCCGACGCGAACGACGAACGCCTGGGCCCACCCACCAAGTTCCTGCTGCCAATCGAGGCCGACGTGCGCCAGGTCGCCCGGCGGAGCATCGTGGCGTCGCGCGACCTGTCGGCCGGCCACGTGCTGGCGATGGCCGACTTCGCGTTTAAGCGGCCGGGCGGGGGGCTGGAGCCCTGGCAGGCCGATCTACTGCTTGGCAGGCCGGTCGAGTTCGACATCCCCGCCGACCGCGCGATCATGCCGGACGATGTAATCGACTGAGCCTGCAACCGCGAGCCCCATCAGCAGCATCCACATCGCCAGCACGTGCGTGTTCATGTGCATGACCTCGAACATGCAGGCCGCAAACAGGCCCAGCAGCGCCCACGGCACGCCCGCGGCGTAGGGGTGCTCGTGTAGTCGTGTGACCCAGGCAAGGCGCGCCACCATGAGCAGTACCGCGACGTAGAGCGCGAGCCCGATGATGCCGGTGCTGGCCAGGGGCTGGAGCAGCGTGTTGTGCGGGTGCGGGCCGGTGTGGGTGCGTTCTGCGGGATCAATGCCTCGCTCGGCGAGATTCTCGAGCACCCAGGGCTCGTATCCGCCCTCGCCAGTGCCGCCGATTGGGTTGTCGATGAAAGCCTGGACGGCCCACCACATGAGTAGCAGGCGTGTGCCGGTGTAGGACGAAAAGTCCTGCTCCTCGAAGACCTGGCGGAGCTCTTCGCGCGCTTCGAGGGCCCGGGGTGCTGCGACCTTCCAGCCAACGGCCCCTCCGCCGATGGCCACGACGAGCGCGATAACGCCCGCGACGATCGCACGCCGGGCCGTCCATCGGATCTTCCATGCGCCCACGAGGCACGCGAGTGCTACGAGTCCCGCAGCCGCAAGCCACGCGCCGCGCGTGCCGGTGGCCAGGATCGCCACCAGCGTGACGACCGTGCCGACACCGCCTAGCACCGCCCAGCCGCGCCGGCCGTGCAGCACGGCGGCCAGGTGCAGGCCGAGCGCGGCGCACAGGTTGGTTCCCCCCGCCACCGGCTCATTCCAGCCGGCGTTGCGGTTGGGCATGCGGTCCCACTGGGGCAGCCAGTCCATCCCCGCGCGGCTCAGGCCGTGGCTGACCTGCGAGAGGTTGTAGACCACAAACCCGCCGATCAGCCCGACGGTCAGCATCCCCACCATCGGCGCGAGCGGCAGCAGGAACGGGATGTTCCAGATGAACCGCAGCTTGTCGATGCGGTCGACGCCAGCGATGGCGTCGGGCGACCACAGCAGCGAGATCGCCCGCCAGGCGGTCCACACCACGATCGCCAGGAACAACGGGTGGGCCAGCCCCATGACGACCGCCCGCCAGATCCACGGCAGGCGTACGAGGGTCATGAGCCAGAGCAACACCCCGCCGGCCTCCACGTAGGTCGTGCGCCCGCTGACGCAGACCATCCAGCCCAGGGCCCCGATGAGGTGGAGCCACCACAGCCACCGCGGGCCGCCCTGGGCCCGTCGGAGGGCATCGCGGGCGTATTCCACCGAGAAGAACCCGAGCACCAGGCGTTCGGCTTGCATACGGGTTTCCTCTCGATGGCCACGCTGGTGAGCCATCTGGGGGCCATAACGGGCCGGAATGCAACGAACCTGGCCCCTCTTCGTACAATAGTGCATCGAGGGGACCCAGCCGTCCGACAGTCTGGTCGGGGTGGTAGTGCCCTATCCGAAGGAGGCACCGAGCATGCAAGCCGTCCATCGCGTCGTCCGCAAGGCCTCGCTCAGGCTGTTCGTGCGTCTGTTCCTCCAGCGGCTCGCCGTCACGAGCTTCGTGGCGGTGCTGGGCGTGCTGGCCGTCAAGGTGGGCTACTGGCTCGCCGGCGTCTGGCTCGATGCCGCAGCCACCGTGGCGATCGCCGTGGCCGCGGCCGTGGCGTCCGCGGCGGTCTGGGCATTGGTCACCCGGCCGCGCGGCGTGGCGGTGGCCCGGGCGGTCGACGAGGCCGCCGGCCTGCGTGAGAGCCTGAGCACGGCGTGGTTGCACGAGCGCGCGACCGATCCGTGGTCGGCCGCCGTGCGCACCGACGCCGATCGTCGCGCGACCGGCGTGGACGTGCGCGCCTCGCTCCCACTGACGCTGGGGCAGTTCTGGAAAGCACCGCCCATCGCCGCCGCCGCGGTGGCGATCATCTGGCTCGTGCTGCCCGCATCGAGCCCGGACATCTTCGGCTGGCTCGAGAAGCAGGAGCAGCAGGCCCAGGCCGAGCAGGAGATGGAAGAGGCCCAGGTCGCCGTGAAGGTGGCCGAGGAGATCGCCCAGAAGGTCGCCGAGAAGACCGGCAAGCAGATGGACGAGTACAACGCCGATCAGAATCCCGAGATGCAGACGCCCCAGGCTTTGCGTATGGCGGCGCTCGACAAGCTGACCCAGGCCGAGCAGGCCCTCAAGGAAGAGGTCGAAAACGGCGAGAACGCCATGAAGCTCGAGGCGATGCGCCGCGAGCTCAGCCGCATGAAGCAGCCCGGCCCCGGTCCGGCCTCCGAGCTGGCCCGCGAGTTGGCCAAGGGCGACTTCCAGGCAGCCAAGCAGCAGCTCGACGAGCTGGCCCAGCAGATCGACAGCGGCGAGCTCGACGAGGCCACCCGCGAGCAACTCGCCGAGCAGCTCAAGAACATGCAGGCCCAGCTCGAGCAGATCGCCGAGGACAAGAGCTCGCTCGAGCAGGCGCTCCAGCAGGCGGGCATGGACAAGGAGCAAGCCCAGCAACTCGCTCAACAGATGGCACAGAACGCCAACAACCCCCAGCAGATGCAGCAGGCGATGCAACAGGCCATGGAGAACATGCAGAACCTGACGCCCGCCCAGCAGCAGCAGCTCATGCAGCAGGCCCAGCAGATGGCCCAGGCGTGCCAGGCCTGCCAGGGCATGGGCAGCAAGATGGGACAGATGGCCCAGGCCGCGATGCAGCCGGGCCAGGGCGGCGCCGGGCAGGCCGCCGATGGCATGCTCAGCGAGATGGAGATGATGCAGATGGAGCAGCAGGCCGCCCAGGCCATGCTCGCCCAGACGCAGAGCCAGATGCAGTCCATGTGCCAGGGCGGCGGGCTCGCGAGCCTCACGCCGGGCAGTGGCAGCGGCCCGGGCGCGGGCGTGGGCACCAACCACGCCACCGGCGACGAGACCGCCCCGGTCGAGATCGACCGCCAGGCCCAGCGCACGCCCACGCACCTGGGCCAGGGCCCCATCGTGGCCGAGCGCCTGGTGTACGGCGAGCTGGTCCGCGGCGAGTCCAGGGCCCAGTTCAGCAGCGCCGTGCAGGCCGCCAGCACGGGCGTGGCCGAGGCCATCGAGGACAACGTCGTGCCCATCGAGTGGCAGGAGTCGCTGCAAACCTACTTCGGCCGCTTGCAGAAGCGGGCCGAGGTGGTGCAGGGCACGGCGCCGGCCAAGCCGGTAGAAGAGAAGCCCGACGGCGGGAACTGACCCACCTCACATCGACCACCCAGAAAACCCCGGGGTTCTGGCCCCGGGGTTTTTGCGTCGATGCGATGCGATGCGTGGCCCGTTACCGCACGCTCAGGCCCTCGAAGTACGTGCGACGCTCGGCCTCGGCCTGCTCGATGGCCTTGCGGGTCTGCTCGGCCTGGGTGCTCAGCTCGGCGAGTTGGTCTTCCTGGTTGGTCAGGGTCTCGAGGTAGCGGCGGTAGAGGTCGGTGGTCTTGTCGATGGCCTGCATGTTCTGGCGGATGCGGCCCTGGTCCTGCTGGATCGACTGGATCTGCTTGTTGATCCGCTCGAGCTGGCCCTTCAGGTCGGCCACCTTGCGGTTCAGCCGGGCGCCCTCGCGCAGGGCCTCCATGACCTTCTCGCTCGCCTCGGCCCCGCGGGTGATCTGCTCGATCAGGTTGGGCAGGTCGGCGTCGAAAAGGCCGTAGCGGCTGGACTCGGTGCGCCGCTCGACGACCTTGAGCTCGAGGCTCTCGCCCGCGTCGATGGTGCGCTCGAAGCGGACCTTGCCGTCGTCGCTGGTGGCCCCGTTGGTGGGTTCGACCAGGTCCCAGCCGCCCATGGGCTGGTGCTCGATGACGACGGTGCGCTCCTTGCCCGACTCGTTGCGCAGGGTGTAGGTGTTCGTCATGGTGCGGACATGGCTGGACTGGAGCATGCCGTTGGTGATGCGGTAGGTCGCGCGCGAGCTGCTGGAGCTCTGGGCCTGCTGGGCCTTGAGGTCCATGTCGACGGCGTAGGCGAGCATGCGCTCGGCCCCCCGGGGCACGAAGCCGACCATGGCGTCGCCGGCGTACGCGCCGTCGTAGACCGCCACCGGGCCGCTGATGAGCGGGGCGCTGGTGGTGTTGGTGAGCTCGACGCCCAGCATGGGCTGCCCCCCCTCGCTGGGCGTATAAATGCTGATCTTGCGGGCGTCGACCTTCTCGGTGAGCACCGGGATCATCGCGCTCTGCTGGCGGTCGAGGCTGATGGGGTTCTCGATGCGCAGGACGACCGACTCGCCCACCTGGACGGCGGACGCCATGCTGGCGGCGGACTCGAAGAAGCCAGCAGCGGAATCGCTCAGGGTCATCCGTGAGGACGCCGGAGCCCGGCCTCGACTCGGGCTGTCCCCGTTTCCGCCGAGGACCCCGCCACGACGTACGAACTCGGCTTCTTCCCGCAAGGCCCGCTGCTGCGCGGGCGGCGGCATATCCCCCGAATAGACCTTGGGCCGGGCCATCGCGCCCGCCGGAACGGGGATGTCGGGTCGCTGGGCGAACAGCGGCGTCTGCAGGTCCATCGTGAAGCCCACCGGCTGGCTGGCGACGAGCGAGAGATCAATCTGCCGCCAGTCTTCCTCGGTGGTGTTCTCGACGATGGCCCAGGCCTGGAGGATCGGCTCGTTGCGCTGGTTCAGCACCAGGCGGTAGGCGGGCTTCCACACGGGCATCTCGTGGACGTAGCTGACGAGCATCTGCCGCTCGCCCTGGCCCGTGGAGGCGACCTCGACGGTGCGGATGTTCTCGTCGCGCTCCTGGGCGAGCACGTCCAGGGCCCGCTCGATGTCGTTCTTGAGTTGCTCGTCGAGGAACTCGAGGCTGATGATGTTGTCCAGGTCGATGCGTTTGATGCCCGCCCCAGTGAAGATCGTGACGGCGTGGGTCTGCACGGCCTTGTCGCCCTCGGCCCGCTGCACGGTCTCGACGCTGGTGATGGTGCCCGAGGCGGTGCTGTCAGCGGTGGCGACCTTGACCCTCGCCCCACGCAGCCGGCCGAGCAGCTCGGCCATGGAGGGATTGTCGGCCAGGTTGACGCCGAAGCTGGCCAGGCGCCGCTCGATGGGCTCGCGCGAGCCGTAGCTGATGGCCCCCACCGTTCCGCCGCCGCCGTCGAGGACGACCAGGCTCTTGAGCAGGTCGTTGAGCTGGCCCTGGTCGACGCGGAGGTAGACGTTGGCGTCGCCGTTGATCTCGCCCACACGCTCGAAGCTGCCCACGCCCGAGCGATAGAGCGTGATGGCGGTGATGGGGAGTTCCTGGGCCTCGTCCTGGGCCGCGATGGCTGGCAGGGCGGGCATGGCGAGGCCGGCGAAGAGGGCGAGGCTGAGGCAGGTGCGGGCGGCGGGCATGGTGTCTTCCTCCTTGGAGCGTCTCGGCGATAGGTCCGTACAGGCATGTACGGACGCCGGCACTCTTGGATCGACCCGGCGGGGGGTTTCCGTCCAGCGAAACCGGGCTTGTGACAGTTGGGTGACACGCCCTTGACCCATACCCTCTCCGGATGCCTTCCATGAGCCTGCCGCAGATTTCCAGCGCCCAGAGCGCCCTTCCCGCGAACATCCTCCAGGCCCTGACCGACGCCATCGAGGGCGAGGTCCGCGGCGGCTACCACGAACGGATGCTGTACGCCACCGACGCGTCGAGCTACCAGATCGAGCCGCTGGGCGTGGTCATCCCCGCCAACGCGGGCGACGTGGTCAAGGCCGCCCGGCTGGCGAGCGACCACGGCCTGCCCATGCTGCCTCGTGGCGGGGGCACGAGCCTGGCCGGGCAGTGCGTGAACCGGGCGCTGGTCATCGACACGAGCGCCGCGATGACGGCGATCCGATCCGTCGATGTCAACGCCAGGCGCTGCACGGTCGAGCCGGGCATCACCATCGACGACCTGAACGCGGAGCTTGTTGAGACGGGGCTCTTCTTCGCGCCCGATCCCTCGACCGCCCGCCAGGCCAACGTGGGCGGCAGCATCGGCAACAACGCGGCCGGCTCGCGCTCGGTGCTGTACGGGCGGATGGTGGAGAACGTGGAGGCCATCGAGGCGTGCCTGGCCGATGGGACGGTGGCACGGTTCGAGGCGGGCTCGCGCGACCCGGCGGCGCGGCGCATCGCGTCGGAGGTGGTCGGGATCGTCAAGGAGCACCGCGGGCTGATCCGCGAGCGGTACCCCAAGACATCAAGGCGCAACGCGGGGTATGCGCTGGACATGGTGCTCGACGACATCGAGCGGGCCGAGCGCGAGGGGCTGGACCCGCTGGACGTGGTGAACCTCGCCAAGCTGCTGTGTGGCAGCGAGGGCACGCTGGCGATCACGCTGAACGCCGATCTCGTGCTGCATCCGCTGCCCCAGGCGAAGGGATTGTTACTCCTGGGCTTCAACGACCTGGACGCGGCGATCGCGGCGGTGGAGCCGCTGCTGGAGACCAAGCCCTCGGCCATCGAGCTGGTCGACGACGTGATCATCGACCTGGCGCTGGCCAACCGCACGCACAGGGCCTCGGCCCGGGCGATGCCCATGCCCAGCGAGGGCGCGCTGCGGGGCGTGCTGTACGTCGAGTACTTCGCCGGGGACCTCGACGGGGTGCGCGAGAAGCTCGGGCACGGCCAGCGCGTGGCCGAGGCGTGCGACCCGACGGCGGGCGTGCGGCCCATCGACGACCCCCGCGAGATGGGCGGGGCATGGGCGCTGCGCAAGGCGGGCGAGCCGCTGCTGCATGGGGTGGTCAGCGACCGCAAACCGGTGACGTTCGTGGAGGACAACGCCGTGCCGGTGGCGCGGCTGGGCGAGTTCGTGCGGCGGTTCCGGGCCATCGTGCAGGACCACGGCACCTTCGCGGCGTTCTACGCGCACGCGTCGGTGGGCGTGCTGCACGTGCGGCCGATGCTCGACCCGCGTGACCCTCAAGATGAACAGAAGCTGCACGCGATCTCGGTGGCCATCGCCGACCTGGCCAAGGAGCTGGGCGGGGTCATGAGCGGCGAGCACGGCGATGGCCGCGTGCGCGGGCCGCTGCTCGAGCGGTTCTACGGGCCCGAGCTGATGGCCGCGTTCGGGCGCGTGAAGGCGGCGTTCGATCCCATGGGTCTGCTCAACCCCGGCAATATCGTGGGCGCCCCCACCGCCATCGAGTCGATCACAGAGAAGACACGCATCCGGCCCGAGGGCGAGGAGGTCGGCGTGCTGCCCGTCGCGACGTACTTCGACTATGAAGACCAGCACGGCTTCCGCGGCGCGGTGGAGATGTGCAACGGCGCGGGCGTGTGCCGCAAGCGGGGCGGCGGGGTGATGTGCCCGAGCTACATGGCCACGCTGGACGAGCGGCACAGCACGCGCGGGCGCGGGAATGCGCTTCGGCTGGCGACGACGGGGCAGTTGGAATCGGGCGACGCCGACCCGTGGAATGATGCCGGCACGATCGAGACGCTGAACCTGTGCCTGAGCTGCAAGGCGTGCAAGAGCGAGTGCCCCAGCAACGTCGATATCGCGAGGCTGAAGGCCGAGTACACGGCCCAGCGGTTCGCGAGCAAGGGACGGCCCACCCTCCAGGCGGCGGTGTTCGGGCACGTGCGCACGCTGAACAGGCTCGGCTCGCTGACGCCCGGGCTGGCCAACGCGATGAACCGGACCTCGCTGGCCAAGTGGGCGGCGGGCAAGCTGCTGAACCTGGACGAACGCCGCAGCCTGCCGCCGTTTGCGCGGTCGCTGATGGGCCAATGGAAGCGGGCGGGGCTCGGCGGGCGCGATGACCGGCCGACGGTCCTGCTCTTCGGCGACTGCTTCACGATGTACAACGAGCCGGGGGTCGGCCTCGCGGCGGGGCGCGTGCTCGAGGCCTTCGGCTACAACCCGGTGCTCGTCGACGCGGGCTGCTGCGGGCGTTCGATGATCTCCACGGGGCTGCTCGAGGACGCGGCCCGCACGATCGCCGGGACGTACGCCACGCTGGTGGGCGTGAACGCGAGCGCCCCGATCATCGTGCTCGAGCCGAGCTGCCTGTCGGCGATCACCGACGACTGGGTGCAGCTCAAGGGCGACATCCCCCTCGCCGAGCGCACCGCCCTGGCCGCGCGCACGCACTCGCTCGAGGCGTTCCTCGAGAACAACTGGGACGAGCACCCCACCCGTCCCGAGGTCGCCGACAAGCCCGAGGTCTACCTGCACGGCCACTGCCACGAGAAGGCCCTGCGCGGCATGGGCGACGCCCACCAGCTCCTCGCCCGCTTCGCCCACGTGCGCACGGCGGACGTGACCTGCTGCGGCATGGCCGGCTCGTTCGGCTTCACGAAGGACCGCTACGACCTCTCGATGAAGATCGGCGAGCTGGGCGCGCTGCCCAGGGCCCGGGACGCGGCCGAAGAGGGCCAGCCCGTGCTGGCGGCGGGCACGAGCTGCCGCCACCAGATGCATGACGGGGCCAGCGTGCGTGCGGTGCATCCGGCGGCGTGGTTGGATCAGGTGCTGGACCAGGTGCTGGGGGGCGCGGGCTCGCGGCGCAACAGATAGCTCCCCTCCTTCCGAGCCGGCGGCGCCACTCCGTGGGGGCTCATACGCCCCCAAACCCTCTTCCCCCTCGCCCCGTCTTCGGGGAGAGGGACGGGGTGAGGGGTCTTCTCCCTCCTTCCGAGCAGGCGGCGTGAGCCCCCGAGCCCTCCGACCCGCTCCGCCCGCTCCCAGCGGGCCATTCCATGGAGGGGCACTCCGTGCGGGGTTGGGTCGAGGTCTTCCGAGACTGAGGGGGGCTTACACGAACGCCCCCGGCTCCTCCACCCGCATCTCGACCCCCTCCAGCGACACCGGCCCGCGGAAGACCACTTCGACGACCTTGCCGGGCGTGCCGTCGAAGTCATGGGCGAGGCGGAACGTGTCGGGCCCGCGCGGGCCGGGGACGCCCTTGCCGTTGACGGCCTTGTGCCGCGGCGAGCCGGAGTTGCACGCGCTGAAGCGAGGTTCCGGGTTGGCCGTGAACACTTGCTCGGTCGGAAGCACCAGCACGACGCAGTCGTCCTTCGCGTAGCGGCCGAAGTGGTTCAGCCCCTGCTGGATCGGCTTGTCGCCTCCCGGCCAGAAGAAGACGTGCTCGTTGAGGTGCTGGACCAGATCCGCGAACGTCCAGCCCTCGGCGAGCCCACAGTTCTTCTCGAAGAGCGGCGCCTGATCGCGGACGTGGATGGCCTGGCCGCCGCACTCGACCACCACGGACTCGGCCCGCCGCGTGCGGCTCAGGTGCCCCATGCCCGCCGCCGCGAAGATGTCCACCGCCGGCCGCAGCCGCCGCGTCCGCTCGATGAGCGGCAGGTTGGCCCGCGCGGTGAGGTGGAAGAGGGTGGGGCGCAGGCGGAGATAGTCAGCAAGCATGAACTGCATGGATCGGGTAATTCTCAAAGAATGGCGCAACGTCGAATACGTCAAGCCACGCCAAGGAGGTCCTCTACTTCTCGCCGACAGAGGGATGGCATCCTGATCTTACCTAGATCGATTTTAGACAGCACGACTAGACACTGCTCTGGAGACGCTTCATCAGGGAATGCAACTTGCCCCCGCAGAGACAACGCCGTTGCTCGCGTTAGCCCCAGCGAAATCAGATTCAGCGCCACTCGATCCGACGCGCCACATTCGAGATACACATGAAAAGGCTCCACAGATGCCGCCTTGGCCTCGTAGTCACGATCACGCAACACCAACCGAAGAACATCCCCGTAAGCCATATAATATTTGACCAACCGAAAGCGAATGACATTCTCGAGCGTTTTCAGTAGTTCTCGTACTTCAAATGCAATGTCGATCTCTTCCCCCTTACGCCGCAATCGATCTATACGTGAACCGATTATTCTGCTCAGAGGTGTATTATAAATCCACTCCGAGGCAAGCCAAGAATAAAATGTATGGCTTTGATTGTCTGCCTCAGTGTCGCCGAGCACTCGCTCCATTATATGAATTATCTTTCCCATGCGCTCGTTGGTTCCTGGAATACCAGGACGCAATGGCACGATCGATAGCAGATCCTCCTCATGATACATGTAGTCGTACAGCGCCTGCAGTCGATCGGGCCGAATTGCCCTATTTGCATCAAGAACATGAGTAGGCAGCATTATATTCATTTTCGACAACAGCTGCTCTGTTGCCACTAAAGTACTTTCGTTCTCTGCAGTTCGCCAAGGCGAGTCCTGCAGCCGCCGGCCACCTCTCACATAGTCGCAGTATATTTTACCTAGTGCAGCCTCGCCGTAGTCCACTTCTTTACCTGCAGCCTGCTCTTTCATCACCCTGTGGATAATGGTGCCGCCGTCGGACATGGCCAAATCCATGGCCGATCGGATCTCGGACAGCTTTTCGCCTTCAAAGACAGGGGACTCCCAGTCGCCAGGACGTATACACCACACATTGCCGTGAAATTCTCGAACGAGCCGGCCGGCACGGCCTGCCAAGTTCAAAAAATCGCCACGTGTCATGGCATCATCACGACCACGTTTTGGCTTTTCTATAATTATGTGTCGCGCAGGCAGATTCACGCCTTGGAGGAGCGTGCTTGTACAGCATATGTATTGGAGCTTTCCTTCTCTGCACAAATCTTCTATTCGGGCTTTGATTATAGCTGGCATATGGCCATAGTGATATGCTACCTTGTGAGGCAAGCAATCAATCAGCGGATACTCTGGATGAATATCGTCCCGTATATAGTCACCCAGCTCGACGAGGTCGGCGTCAACCGCACTGGGGGGGACACGATTATTAATTAGAGCCTCTGCAAGCTTCTCGGCCTCTCTCGGCCCATTTGCATATAGCAGCGTGACCTCATCATTCTGTGTGACAGAACGCGCTAGCTTTGCTCGCTGCATATATGGACTGTCGCGCATCCGAAAGCCCAGGTCGCGAATACCAAGGTCAAGTGGAATTGAATCTGTAATCAATCGGAAATGAGCCTTCGTCGGCTGCCGATGAACTTCAGATACAAGTACAAAATTTTGTGATACCGGCGATAGAATGCGTACTAGATGAGCGCCAACTTGCTCGCGCCCAACCATTCGCAAGAGAAACTGAGGATTGGATGATAGAGGGCTTGCAAAGTGTACCTCCGCCTTCGGATTTGCTTTAAGAACAGCCTCGATGGCCGATTGCAGAAGTACTCCACGCGCCTGATCTTGGATGCCTTGAGCCTCATCAACAATAAGTGTAGTTATCCATTGGTCGGACTCAGTAGAGTAGAGTAAGCTTAACAGGCGCTCTTGTGTCAGCACATACACTGCTCCATGCGGAGCCTGTTCAGGAGTGAGCGGAAATGGTGCGGATCGTATTGGTACATGACTGTGCCCCGCCTTGTGCAGCTTCTTGCGGACCTCGAATGACACTTCTCGAATGAGTGCACGCGTGGGCACAACGTACACAACGCACGCAGGTTGTTGCTTTTCCAGCCTGCGAATCAGATCTAAGCCAAGCACGAATGATTTGCCCGCCGATGTTGGGGCTGAAACACTAACCGAGGGCGAGTCACTCAGTGCTGATAGAAACTCAATTTGAAAATCTGTCAGTGGCTGAAGTAGCCTTCCCGCCACCTCAACAGAATTCTCAAGTTCTCTGCCAGCACGCTCTGTGGCTAGTCGAGATGGGGCATGTGGCGTAGCCTCCGCGCCGAAGCCATATCGATGTCGAAGCAATGCCCTGCCCGGAAAATTGCCTATGCGTGACAATACCACGTCCGCTGCTGAGACTATGCCCGGAATACTGTCGCGATAGAGCTCGACTAGACGAGTGGCGATTTCATACGCCATTGCTTGATATTGGACATCTTCTGAAATGGACAGTATAGAAGCCTGTCCAATGAGGCGACGGGCGTCGTCTTCAGTCAGAGCCGGCGAATCCTGTTGCGCGACGCCAGGAAGCTGCATGGCGAGATCCGCAGCCAGCAGCCTTTGGTAAAGTGATTGAAACCACTCCGGGGGGTCTAGCCGTGGCCTAGATGAATTCAAATGCATCTCCTAACTCATTGCCTCCTTAAAGGCATCTCGGAAGAACTGAACACTTGCAAAAGGAAGGAAAAACACTTCGAATCCAAATTCTCTTGTCTTGCAAGAGTCGAATTGATTCTGCAGCTTTGTGTGCAGATCAGGGGCTTGAAGAAGATACTGCTTACGATACTCTTGTTCAACTCCCCTTGCAGCCTGACCATGACCTATGCCCTCAGCTTCCCAATCGTACCCAATTAGGCAGGCGTGATTGATACGCGCATCGTGCCCGGGCTTGCCCGTATCCAAGATCTGCTCGACGGCCGCCTTTACATGAGGATCGGCACCCTTGAAGTGCTTTGTGACCATTGCTAGCTCATGAGCTCGCATTCCATTAGCATGGAATTTATAGATGCTGTCGAATGCGCTTGATATTCCAGAGCCAACATCCGCATGTAGCTTGGACTCTCCAAAGTATACATCTACAACCTGATCCTGTGGGTGCCATCGCATATGAATGCCATCTGAGCCATTCACTTCCATTGCGGGATTAGTTTTGAGTTCAATTTTAGCTACAACTTGGGGGGCATCTAGCACGGTCTCCAATAGAAAGTACAGAAGCATCTCGCCTGCTTCACCTGACAGATCAACCAAGCCTCTTGCCTTTGCGTTCACTCTCAATAATCGTCGTGTCTCGTTGTGAAACCTGGCCCAGTCTTGCAGTGTGCTTGCCACTGGGCGATTACGGCTAGAAACGGCATAGTTCATGATGTGTTCTGCGAGACACTTCGCAAGAGCTTCGACCTTGGGTTTGCCGTTTGGATCGAAATTGAGGTGGTGCAGACGAGTCCTTGCGGTGACTCCGGTGCACGAACACTCATGATCAACATGGTTAATGCAAGCGTCGTAGTTGTCTCGCGATGCCGAGAGCAGTCGGTCTAAACCAACGACGGGATTGCTCGCAGTTTGTCCTGACATATGATCAGAATAGGACCGTGTTGTTGTTCAAGCGGCACCTGACACTTCGAGGTGTGGATTCAAGGTGCGGGGTTCAACGGCGACAGTTGTCCGAGAAGCGATCTTTCTCGATGCCACCTGACCGCCTCCCCATCCGGCTCGAACCGCTCGGGCGGCCTCAGCCGCCGTCCCTCCCAGCCCGCCATGTGCTCGGCCAGGGTGCCCCCGACCTCCGGATCGCGGAGCGAGGGGCCTAGGACCACGGCCAGGTCGTCGTCCAAGGTGAACAGGCCGCGGTCGAAGGCCTTGTCGGCTAAGGCGTTGAGGCACAGGCCGTTACGCGGGTCGGCCCGCCTCCCCTCGTCGGCCGACCAGGGGATGATGTGGCTGGCCACGAGCAACTGGGGGTGGGACAGGCCCGTTAGGGCGCAGCGGTGGCCGTAGCCGCTCAGGACGGTGCGGCGGAAGAAGGCTTGTGTGAGTCGGACGCTCCGCGTCCGGGTGGCCTCGCTCGGGCCGTCTGGGAGTTCGGGCTCGGCCGGGGCGTCTGGCGCCGCGTCGGAACCGTGCTCTGGCCCGTCGGGCGGCATGCCGCACGCCTCCCAGGCCTCCTCGGCTTCAATGGCCACTGTCGTGCTGTCGGCCATGAAGCGTTCCCAGATGGCCTCCTCGATCTTCGAGCGGTTCGGCAGGCCGGTGACGCCGCGGGCCCGGTGGGCGGGGTCCAGGCTCGCGAAGTTGCACGCCTTCATCCCCACCGCCGAGGGCGTGCGGCCCAGCCGCTCGGCCAGCTCGATGATCTCGGGGTTGCGTTGGTGGAGGCGGCCGAAGGGAGTGCTGCAATACAGGCGGAAGGCCGCCAGCGTCTCTTGCTCGGTCCAGTTGGTTCCCCCCGGCATGGGGCAGCGTATGGGGGCCCAGCCCCCGACGGAGCGACCCTCCACGGAGTGGGCCACGTGGCCCCCTGTCTCACGACAGCGGCTCGTCAGAAGGTCACGGCGGGCCGCTCCACCCGCGGCGACAGCCCGGCGTCCCTTCGGGGCGGTCCTTGGGTGGGGCCGAGAACCCCGCGTTCCCGGCCGCCGCGGGCGGGCGGCGCCCGAGGTCCGACGATCCCGTTCGGTCACTTTTTGGGTTAGACACCCTCACGCCGCGCCAGCGGGGGTGCGGCCGAACATCGGCCGTATCGCACGCGTGGCAGTTGAGAAATGTCACGGCGCATTTGAGAACCGCAGGCTGGCGGACGCCGCCCGCACCAGGACGGATCGCGCCGGCACCGGGACGGACGTCGCCCGCACCGGGACGGATCGCGCCGGCACCAGCACTGACGCCGCCCGCACCAGGGCGGATGGCTCGGGAGCCGGTGCGGGTAATGCCAGCACTGGTGGGCGCGGCTCGCGCACCCGGGCCTGCCGGGGCGGGGTGGTCCGGGAATCAGGCGTGGGGTCCGCCTTCAGGGCGTGCCGGGCAGCCTCCACTTCGCGTGGCAGTTGGGGCAGGGGGTGAGGCCATCGCCATCGGCGGGCGCGCCGCGCAGGTCGGCGTCGCAGGCGGGGCAGATGGCCAGGCGGCGGCTGGTCTGGATGCGCGCTCGTTCCATGATCCGGATCCAGCGTGGGAGAACGGCGCCGACAAGCGACCACCCCAGCAGCATGCCGACGAGTTGTGCGGTCGGCTCGGAGACGTACCGCGCCGCGATCGAGATGATCCCGACGATCACGAGCCCCGGCAACAGCCACAGCCCCAGGATTGTGCCCAGCAGCATGCACCAGGACAGCAAGCCGGCACGCTCGCGCT
>JBITAF010000049.1:0-52458 GCA_044440025.1 Phycisphaerales bacterium JB060
GCGTGCAGGGCCCGTGGGAGACCGTCGCGACGGTCGCCGAGCGCAAGTTCGTCGACGAGGCGACGCCCAGCGGCGTGCGGAGCGTCAGCTACCGCGTGCGCGGGCAGCGCTCGGGCGGCGTGGGTTTCTACTCGAGCGCGATCACGCTGCCGATGGGCGTGTCGGGCGTGGCCGGGACCATCGCGCCGCCGCGACGGAGCGCAAAGGACGCGGGCTGAGGGCGCGCGGGGGCCGGCCCGAAGCGATCACACCAGCCTCTGCCCCGGCAACAACGGCGGCACCGGCACGCCGAGGAGATCCGCAACGGCGCGCAAGAGGTCGGCCTCGGCGGGCGTCACCTCGTGGTCGTGGGCGATGGCGACGGCGGCGGCCTGCAGGACGACCTGCTTCAGGCGGGGCGCCATCGTGCGCAGGTCGGCGATGGCGGCGTCGAGCCTCGCGGGCGCGCGCTCCTGGGCGCTCGGGAACGCGAGCGTGGGGGGCATGCCCGGGGCGCGCTTGAGCACTTCCGAGGCGGCCTCGAAGGCGTCCTCACCGTCGCCGGGCATCCGCTGGCCCGCCCGGCACACCGCGCCCAGCACGGCGCTGAGCTGCGGGCCCAGCTGGCCCATGGCGTAGTACTTGACGCCCGGCGGCCGGGCGTCCCTGAAGCGTTCGTCCAGGTGGGTCTCCAATATCCGAAGCAGGGCCCACTCGCCGGTGGTGAGCTTGCCGTCGGCCATGGCCAGCTCGTGCACGACGCGGCGGAAGTTCTCGTGCTGGGATTCGCTCAGGCGCGCCAGCGAACCGAGGCAGAGGTCGACCAGGGGCAGGCGGAGGTCGGCGTCCAGGCCGGCGGCGTCCTTGGCCAGCTCGCGCACCAGCGCGGCGACGCCGGTGTCGCCCTGGCGGTCGAGCACGTCGAGCTGCTTTCGCATCGCGGCGTCGTCGCCGGTCCAGTGGACGAACAGCGCGTACGCGACGGCCCGGCAGCCGTAGGGGTCGCGCGCGGCGGATTTGAGCTTGTCGGGGATGCGGTCCAGCAGCGTCCGGGCCTGGCCGGCGTGGGCCTCGCCCGCCGCGCCGATGAGCGCCAGCAGGGGCAACGCGGCCGCGGCCCCGGTGGCGGCGGCGCCCTGGCGATCGCCCATGCGCTCCTGCATGATGTCCTCGAGCTGCTGGCGGGGGCCGGGCTTGCGCTTCCTTGGCTCGTCCTGCTGGAGCGGCCTGATGGCGCGCGGCTCGAGGAACGTGCCGTCCCACGTGGGCAGGATGGCGCCGATGCGCTTCTTCAGCGGGGGATGGCTTGCCAGCGATGCCCCCAGGAAGCTGCTCGCGCCGACGGCGTTGCCGAAGAACATGTGGCTCATCTCGCGCGCGTGGGCGTTCATGATGGCCGCCCGCTTCTTCGCCCCGCCCATGCGGCGCAGCGCCCCGGCGACGCCCTCGGGGTTGCGGGTGAACTGGACCGCGCTGGCGTCGGCCAGGAACTCGCGCTGGCGGCTGACGGCCGCCTGGATCAAGCGGGCGAACATGGAGCCGATGCCGCCGATCACGATCAGGCCCACGCCCAGCACGATGATGACGATCACGCCCTTGTTGTCGCGGCCGCGGCCCGCCGCGCCGAAGTAGGTGGCCCGCATCAGGGTGTACCCAGCCAGGCTGAGCAGCACGATGCCGCCCAGGATGCCCACCAGGCGGATGTTCAGGCGCATGTCGCCGTTGAGGATATGGCTGAACTCGTGGGCCATGACGCCCTGGAGCTCGTCGCGCGTCAGCCCGTGCACGCACCCCCGCGTGACGCCGATGACCGCGTCGCCGGGGGAATAGCCCGCGGCGAAGGCGTTGATGCCCGATTCCTGCTCGAGCATGAAGACCGGCGGCACGGGCACGCCGCTGGCGATCGACATCTCTTCCACCACGTTGAGGACCATCCGCTCGTCGGGGTCGGTCGTCGACTGGTCGATGGGGCGCCCGCCCAGGCTGCGGGCGACCGTCATGCCCCCGCCGCGGAGCTCGGATATGCGATAGGCGGTCCCCCCCGCGATCAGCAGGGCCGCGCCAATAGCCCCGCCGCCGGCGAACATGGCCAGCAGGAACGGGTCGGGCCCGCGGCCGCCCTTGTCCTCGACCGTCAGGAGCGCGACGACGACGGCCAGCGCCGCGACGGCGGCGCACGTGAGCACGACGGCGCAGGCGTAGAGGAAGACCAGGAGCCCCGTGCGCTTGCGCGCGGTCTCCTGGCGTCCGAAGAAGTCGGTGGTCTGCAGGTCGGCCATGGGCTGGTCAGGCTACGGGGCGGCCTAGTTGAAGGCGACCTTGGGGGCCTCCTGGATCTGGGCCGAGTCCTCGAACTCCAGCAGCGCGGCGTCCTGGCCGTGGCCGAACAGGGGCGCCACGGCGACCTGGGGGAAGCTCTTCTTGTAGATGTTGTACCGCGTGACGCCGTCGTTGAACGCCTGGCGGGCGAAGGCGACCTTGTTCTCGGTGGAGGTGATCTCCTCCTGGAGCTTCATCATCTGGTCGTTGGCCTTCAGGTCCGGGTAGGCCTCCATGACGGCCATGAGCCGGCCCATCGCGCCCGTGAGCGCCCCCTCGGCGGCGCCCAGGTTCTGCATGGCATTCGGGTCGCCGGGGTTGGCGGCGGCGTTGTCGAGCCCGCTGGCGGCCTGGTTCCGCGCGGCGATCACGGCCTCGAGCGTCTCGCGCTCGTGGCCCATGTAGCCCTTGGCGACCTCGACCAGGTTGGGGATCAGATCGTGGCGGCGTTTCAGCTGCACCTCGATCTGGGCGAAGGCGTTCTTGAACTGCTCCTTGAGCTGGACCAGCTTGTTGTAGATGGCGATGAGCCAGCCGATGCCGCCCAGCCCGATGAACGCGACGATGCCGACGATGGCGAGAATGATCCAAAGGCCCATTGGCGCTGCTCCCCTCCTGCGTTGAATCCGAGAGGGCCCGTCGCCCCCCGGGAGAGTATTCGGGATTCATCGTAGTGGCTTTCGAGCCGGCGTGGCGAACAATCGTCCATGACCGACCCGGCCCAACCGCCGCGGGGCTTCGTGCCCCTGAACCCCTACCGGCCCGAGGGCTCGCCCCTCGAGGCCGCGTGGCGGTTCTACGAGGTCATGGACCGCCGGCGGACGGTGCGGATGTTCAGCGACGAGCCGGTGCCGCGGGAGGTCATCGAGACGTGCCTGCGGGCGGCCAGCACCGCGCCCAGCGGGGCGCACAAGCAGCCGTGGCGCTTCGTGGTGGTGGGCGATGCCCAGCTCAAGGCCAGGATCCGCGCCGCGGCCGAGGAGGAGGAGCGCGAGTTCTATAGCCGCCGCGCCAGCGAGCAGTGGCTGGAGGACCTGCGGCCCTTCGGCACCGACGAGCACAAGCCGTTCCTCGAGGTCGCCCCGTGGCTGATCGTGGTGTTCAAGCTCGCCAAGACCGACGATGGCGGTCAGACGTACTACACGAGCGAGTCGGTCGGCATCGCCACCGGCATGCTGCTGGCGGCCCTGCACCACGCCGGCCTGGCGACGCTGACCCACACGCCCAGCCCGATGGGGTTCCTCAAGGAGGTGCTCGGGCGGCCCGAGCACGAGCGTCCGTTCCTGCTGATCCCCGTGGGGTACCCGGCGGATGATGCGGTGGTGCCGCGGCTGGAGCGCAAGGGGCTCGATGAGATCAGCGCGTGGCACCTGTGAGGGGGATCAGCTCGGGCGGCCGGTGAAGCGGTTGAAGCCCGCGGCCGACAGGGCGAGGGCGGCCAGGCCGAGTGCGGCCATGCCCAGCGAGCAGATCGCAACCACACCTGTGAAGACGCTCGCGCGGAGCGTCTCGCGGCTGTTCATCTTCTCGTAGCGGAGGTAGTAGTCGAACTGCTCGACCTCGGCGGTTGCGGTGATGCCGGCCTCGGCGAGCAGGAGGAAGGGGTTGGCGGCCATCAGGATGTCGCTGAGCAGCTCGTCGCGCGGGTTCAGCCGCTGGTAGTAGCTGTACTCGATGAAGAGGTTCAGGGCGATGGGCACACCCATGAACAGCACGAGCGGCAGGGCGATGTTGAGCACCGAGGCGGTCACGCCGCGCCTGCAGGCCAGCCCCAGCAGCACGCCGGTGCTGGCCAGCATGAGCGCCAGCCCACCGATGAGCAGGAGGGCGTGCAGCGCGGCGATGGGGTGGAGCCAGCCCGAAGCGGTCACCAGGACGACGTGGAAGCCGACGATCGCGGGCACCAGCCAGAGCTTGCGCACCGAGCCCAGGGCCTTGCCGAGCACGATCTGCCAGGGTTTGACCGGGGTTGTGAGCAGCACGCTCCAGCTCCCGGCGTCGCGCTCGCTGCTGATGGCGGCGGGCGTGGACAGGGCCACCTGCACGGTGAGGGCGATGGCGGCGATCATCAGCATGGTGGTGCTCAGGCCCACGTGGTCCAGCCCGGTGATGGCGTAGAGCAGCAGCAGGATGCCCATGCCGATGGCAAAGGCGATGACGGTACGCTTCCCGCTGCCCAGGGCGTTCTGCCGAAGCTCGCGCCAGAGCACCGGCCGGTCGCCGATAAGCCGTGCTTCGCGGTCGACGCCCGCGCTGGCAGGTCTGGGGGCGCCGGCGCCCGGGGCAAGCATGCGTGTGATGGCGCGCTTGGGGCCGGTGCCCGAGGCTTCCTGCTTGAGCACGCCGCGAAGGATGAGCATCGAGAACAGGATGACGGTTGTCGAGGCGAGCGCCAGATAGACCAGCGAGGAGAGCCAGAAGTCCCGCACGCTGGCGACGGTGGGATAGGCGTACAGCTCGGGCGCCAGGACGGCCTGCAGGGCGATGGGGGCGATGCTCTTGTAGAAGATGTTCTGGTCGTTGGGGTCGAGGCTCCACTCGGTGGCCATCATGCCCAGCCACGGAAAGAACGTGAGCACGGCGGTGGAGCAGACCGCGAAGAACACCACCGATGGCGTGCGCGTGTGCCAGATGCTGAACATGAGCGCGAGCGAGGCGCCAAGCATGCCCACGCCCAGGGCCAGCGCGACGCTCGCGATGATGGCCTCGGCCTCGACGCCGCCGAAGATGCGCAGGGCCAGCAGCAGCGGCATGGGCACCATCGCGAGGATGGCCAGTTGCACCGTGCGTGAGCCCAGCTTACCGATGATGATGTCTCGGCTTGTGAGCGGCGTGGTAAGCAGTGTGGAGAGGGTGCGTTGCCGCTTCTCGTCGGCGATGGCGCCGGCGGTGAGCACGGGGGCGATCAGCGCGAGCACCGACATCTGCACGATCGCCACCGTGGCCAGCATGGCGGGGGCGAGGAACTCGAGCACGGACTGTTGTGCGAATCGTCCGCTCTGGTTGGTGTCCCACACCGAGAGGAACACCAGCGTGACCACGGCCAGCAGCAGGAGCGTGTAGCCCGAGCGAACCCAATAGGGCACCCGGCGGCGGCCCAGGGCGCGGACCTCTCGATGGAAGATCGGCCCGACGAACAGGCGGGCCATCGATCTCGGCATGCTGGCGATGCGCGCGGCGGCCCTGTTCATTGCACACTGCCCTTGGTCAGGCGGAGGAAGGCGTCCTCCAGGCGGGCCTCCTCGGGCCGCATAGCGCCGATGTGGGCGCCGGCGGCCACGAGCTTCTGCACCAGGAAGTGTCGTGATTCAACCTCGGGCGCCAGGTCGACCGTGATCGTTGATCCGTTGGTCGAGATGCGTGTCACACGGCCGTCGTCCTCCAGTGCCCCGGCGGCGACATCGGCGGTCACGCCACCCTCGATCGAGATGCGGACCCGATCGCCCATGGACGCCTTGCGGTAGGCGTCCTCGAGGCTGCCCGAGAAGAGGAGCTTGCCCTTCTCGATGATGCCGATGGTGTTGCACAACTCGGCCAGTTCTGTCAGGATGTGGCTGGAGATCATGATGGACTTGCCCATGCGGCCCAGCTCGGCCAGCAGTGTGCGCATCTCGATCCGGGCACGCGGGTCAAGCCCGCTGGCGGGCTCGTCGAGTAGGAGGACTTTTGGATCGTGGATGAGCACGCGGGCGACGCCAAGGCGCTGGGTCATGCCGCGGCTGAGGCCGTCGACGGAGCTGCGACGTTTGTCGGCCAGGTCGGTGAGCTCGAGCACGCCATCGACCACGGTCTTGCGTTGCTTGCGGGGTATCTCGAACGCCGAGGCGAAGAACTGGAGGTACTCGTCAACGGTGAGGTCTTCGTAGACGCCGAGAAAGTCTGGCATGTAGCCGATGAGCCGACGGATAGCTGGACCCTCGGTGCGCACGTCTCGGCCGTCGATGGTGGCGATGCCCGAATCGGCTTTCATGAGGCACGCCAGGATCTTCATGGTCGTGCTCTTGCCTGCGCCGTTGGGTCCGATGAACCCAAAGACCTCGCCCGGTGCGATGCCCAGCGAGAGATCGTCCAGGGCGAGCAGCTTGCCGTAGCGCTTCGTGAGGTTGCGTGCTTCGATCATGGTGCTCCCTCGACCGGGACGGCCAGGCGGCAGATCCAGGTTGTGTCGAAGGTCTCGCCGACCTCCGTGCCGATGAGCGGCTGCTGGTCGTTCCATGTGAGATAGACCACCGCCCACTGGTCGGTGGCGCTCAATGCTTGCAAAGCGGGGCCGCGCTCCTCGGGGCCGGGCAACTGGAGGGCGATCGACGGTGGCGGGCGAAGGGGACGGTCATCATTCAGATAGGCCCACCATCCCGTGTGGTTGCTCGACACGTCCCTCAGATCAAACGAGGAGGGTGGGCGCAGGACCAGGTCGAGTGGTGTGGCCCCGATCACCCTGGCGCCATCCTCTAGCCGAGGCGAGCCGCCGGGCAGCAGGTGGAGCCACCGCCCACCGGTGCGCACGGCGGCGGCATCGACACTGTCGGCCATGGGGCCGGCAAGGCGGAGCTCGAACCGTTCGTCGCTGCTGGAGAACGTTGCCCAGACGGGTGGCATGGTCTCGCCGTGCTGCTGGAAGTTGCGGATCGTCCAGAGTCGGCCGGTGGTTGGCAGCGGTTGTGGCGCGGTCCCGGCGGAGATCATGGAGAGCGAGCCGATGTTCCCGGGGCGCCATGGGTGAGAGATCGGGCTGAGCCACGCGGTGGGCTCAAGGTCATCAAGCTCGATGGTGGCCGAGCGGTTGAGGAACATGCCGCTCACGGTGGTCTGCCAGGCCCGGGTTGTTCCATCTGTGTCCTGCCACGCGTCGACGACCCGGATGCTGCCTACCGAGGTTGGGCCCGAACGGACACGCGTTGGGATGAGCCACGCGCCGACGGTGGCAAGGGTGATCCAGGCCAGTGCGGTCAGCCACCAGCGGTGGAGCGACCGCAGGCGCTTCAGGGCGAAGCGATCTACCGGCCCCAACGCGATCGCGAGCGACAGCATCATGGCGAAGATAGCAAGGAACGCGCCCAGCCCCACGGCGGGGGCTTTTGAGACCCAGTTGAGTGCCGCCATGATCGATGTGGACTGGACGGGTAACTCGTTCTCGGTATCCAGGCCCAACTCATTGCGCCCTCGCTCCAACCGGTCCATGATCAGCGTCGCGAGCGTCGTGTGCCAGGCCGTTTCGGCGGCGGCGATGCGTTCCTGGTCGGCCAGGCTGTCCGGATCGAACCCGGCGATGCAGACCCGGCCCAGACCAACGGGCCCGAATGCGGTGAGGTGGTTCGCATCGATTGGAGATACCCAACCCTGAGGCAAGTCGCGCGGGTCGAAGGCGCGAGCCGTGATCTCGCCCGGGCCGCCCATGACCGCGGGCAGAGGGGTGGCGCGTGCAGGCCCGATGCTCATGCCTTGCGGCAGATGCTCGCCGAGGAGCAGTCGAAGGGCGTTGTTGTCGGCGTTGGCGATCATCAGCCGCCCGCCCGAGATGAGCCACGTGCGCATGGCGCGGAGGCCCTCTGGCTCGAGGCGGGCGGCCATCGAGCCATCGATGACCACCGCCGCCAGGCCCTGGTAGGCCATGGGCGTGGTGGGCAGCCAGGGTGGCCCGCCAACGTGCTGGGGCGACGAAACGCCGACTTTCGCGACGGCCGCCCTGGCGCGCAGCAGTTCCCCGGCCGTGCCGAAGAACTCGCGCTCATAGTTCTGGTCGCCGAAGGCCATGCGTAACGAGGGAGAGGACACGCCCCAGATGATGGGCATGACGGAGGGGGGCAAGAGCTCGATGGCCTGGGCGCCCGCCGCTGCGCCATACGAGGTACCGGCCAGGCTTGCCCCGCTTTGCGCGATCAGTTCGACGTGGATGCTCGCGATGGAGGGGGGAACCCACACCGTCGTGGAGGTGATGGTCTCCCGCCCGGGTGTTGTCGCGATGGGGGTCAGCGTGGTCAGGGTGTCGCCGCTTGGCGCGGTAATCTGGATGCTGGCCGTCGCTTCCACCGGCTCGTCCATGGCGCTTACCACGATGCGAACGGGCGCCCACTTCTGGGCGGGTAGCTGACCATTGAAACCCAGATCGAGCAGCACGGTGGGAGCCGCCATACGCTCGGCCGGTTGAGCGAGCAGGCCGGGGGCGAACAGGAGCCAGCAAAGAATGGCCAGCGCCTGGGCGTGCCACCATCTCATATCTGCACCTTGCGGTTGTAGACGTACCACTCCAGTGTGATGATCACCAGGCCCGCGACGATGAGCCAGGGCCACAGGGGCTTGGGAGCGCGGTCGCGCCCTTCGCTCGTGCCGGTTGCGCCCACGCGCTCGGCCCGGATAACCAGCTCTTGCATGGGCGTGATGTCCGATGCTCGGCTGTCGGCCAGGTTGACGGCAAAGAGACGTTGGCTGCGAGTGCCGTCGCGGGTGTCGCCTGGTCCGGGCGGGCCGTCCCACATCAGCGTGTACAGACCGACTTCGTTGAGCGGGCTTGCGACGGCGTTGCCCGTGTCATCGACGGCCACGCCGAGGGGGTCGCCCTCTGGAGGACGCAACCGGGCCGCTTCTACGCCCTGGGGAAGTGTCTCGCCGCGCGCGGTCCCGGGCCGGCTTGCCTGGCGGGCGTCGCCGGGTCCCCCGTCTGTGATGTGCCGCACCGTTTGGCCCAGGAACACGATGAAGCTCGGCTCGAGCCACCAGTTGCTCTCATCCAGATCCCACGGAACGACCACCGCCCGTGTGCGCGCCGAGGAGAGGCCGATGATCGCCGGGCCATTGGCCGCCGAGGCGATGACCGTTGCCGAACCGTCCTCGCTGGTTTCCACGGCGCGGCTTGCGGAGAGCCGGACGGCCGAGAGGGACAGGCCTCGCAGCGTCGGGTGGTCACGCCGCCAGTCCACGATCTCGGTGGGCGGTCCCACGCCTTTGTCAACCAAGGCCGAGGGGCCGGTTGGTACGGCGTCGAAAATGAGCCAACTCCCCGGCGGCAGGCCCAGGTCGCTGCCCGTGGGCGGCTCGGGCAGCCAGCCGTCGAGCACGACCACGTCGAAGCGGGTAAACGGATCTTCGATGGCCTCGAAGGACTCGGGACTGAAGACCTCGACGCGTTCGACGGGCAACGCCGAGAGTGCCTCGCTCAGCACGAGGCTGCCGTAGGTAACCAGTGCGAGGCGTAGCCGTTTGGCGCCGGGTAGCACGACCCAGGCGCGGTCGTCGCGGTCGAACGCGTCGGTGGGGCCGCCGGTGGCGGCGTCGAGGAGGCGTGCCTCGATAGTGGCCGAGTCGGGGCGGCGGACCTGGAACTCCACGCCGCTGGTGGTGGGGGTGACCAACTCGGTGATCTCGCCTGCCTCATTGGTGCGTTGCTCGATGGTGGCGGCGGGTAAGGCGAGGCGGCGGGCGGCCACGGTGTTGCCGTCTATGAGCAGCTCGACGGTCACGCCGGCTTGCTCACGCATCGTCGATTGCAACCCAACGAGCACCGAGACCTCTTCGGGCTCGCGGAGCTGCCGGCGGGCGTCGATGGCGGTGATGCCCACGTTGCCGGTCTCGGTCTGGCCGAGCGACACGAACTCGATCTCGTCGCCCGCGTGCAGGTCGACTGCATCGCCACCCTCGGGCCGGCCATCGCTATATATATGAATGGTGCCGACACTGCCGGGCAATGGTTCGGCGGCCTCGCCCTCGGCCTCGGTGGGAGGCGCTTCGAGTGGCGCTTGCGCGCGCACGAGGCGGAGTGGTTCGTCCAGCCGGCTGGGGGCGTCGCTTGGGTCGATCGATTCGATGGCCTCGCGCAGCAGTCGCTTGTCTGTCGTGAAGGGCTGGAGCATCTCGGCCGTGCTGTCAAACGCGACGACCATCGCCCGGTCTGCCTCGGACACGCCGAAGACGCCCGGCTCGCGGAGCGTATCGACGAACTCGATGGCGCGGCGCTTGGCTTCTTCGAGGCGGCTGACGGGGTTGCCGTTCTCGTCCACGCCGTCGAGGGCGCGCATCGAGGCGCCTCGGTCGATGACGATGGCGTGGCGGCCGCTGGTGGCGCGATCGCCCTCGATCTGCGGCTGGCCCAGTGCGAGCAGCACGGCGGCCAGGGCGAGCAGTTGGAGCAGCAGGAGGATGTTCTTACGCAGCTTCTGGAATGGCGCGTTGGCCTGGAGGTCCTGGACGGCCTTCTTCCACAGCAGGGTGGAGCTGATCTCGACGTCTTGACGCCGGAGCTTCAGGAAGTACAGCAGTAGGAGCGACGGCACGGCGATGGCCGCGGCGATGCCGGCGATGGCGGGGGTGAGCCAGGTCAACGCAGCACCCCACGCTTGCGAAGGTAGTCCATCAGCAGCGTGTCGATGGGCGTGTCGCTGCGGACGGTCATGTGGGTGATCTCGCGGGCGGCGCAGAAGCCCTGGACCTCGCGCATGTAGGCCTCGACGACCTTCTTGTATCGCTTGAGCAGCGGCGCGGAGATGGTGACCTCGGCGTGGTCGCGGTCTTCGACGTCGCGCAATCGCAAGTCGCCGCCGACGGTGGGGTCGAGTTCCTGGGGGCTCATGACCTGCAAGACGATGAGGTCGTAGCCTCGGCCGGCGAGCAGACGCAGGCCGTCCTGGTAGCCCTCCTTGATGAGAAGATCGCTGAGCACGACCATGACGCCCTTGCCGGTGCGGTTGAGGGCGATACGCTTGCAGGCGTCGGTGAAGGGCAGGTCGCCGCCCGGCTCGAGGCTGCACATCCACCGGCCCATCTCGTGGACGCGACGCCGGCCTCTGAGATTGCGCACGCTGGTCAGCACGCCCGTTCCATCCTCGGCTCGCGCGATGGCCGTCGCAGAAACGCGGTTGAGGTTCACCAGACCGATGTACCCCAGCGCCATCGCGGCACGCTGCATGAACGTGAACTTGTTCGGCGAACCGCAGTCGGCGGATCCGCTGCAATCGAGGACAATGTGCAGCGAGAGGTCTTCCTCTTCCATGAACAGCTTGAGGAACAGCCGGTCGAGGCGGCCGTAGATGTTCCAGTCGACGTGCCGCAGGTCGTCGCCGCTGACGTATGGCCGGTGGTCGGCGAACTCGACGGACTCGCCGCGTTTCTTGCTGCGCCGCTCGCCCTGCACGCGGCCGCGAAAGATTTTACGGCTCTGGAGGTCGACGCGCGAGAGCTGCGCAACGAGGTTGGCGTCGAGCAGGTCGTCGACGGTCGCGGGGCGTTTTGGGGAGGCGTCCTTCAGCATGCCGGTTCCCGATCCAGTGAGTGGTCGGTTGGTGTACGGGTCGAGAGCGCACGCCCTCCATCCGGGCGGGCCGGGGCGTGACCGGCCACCGCACTGGCTCCATCTGCCGGTGCGGATGCTCCATCTGAAAGTTGGGATGCTCTATCTGAACGTTGGGATGCTCCATCTGAACGTTGGGATGCTCTATCTGAACGTTGGGATGCTCCATCAGAACGTTGGGATGCTCTATCTGAACGTTGGGATGCTCCATCAGAACGTTGGGATGCTCTATCAGAACGTTGGGATGCTCCATCTGGACGTTGGGATGCTCCATCTGGACGTGCAGATGCTCCGTCGGCGCGACCAGACGTCGTCCCGAACGAGCGTTCCCGAGAGCCTGGCCGACCGGCTGGGCGCAGGATCTGCGCTGTTGGCCCTCCCTGGAGCGTCGTGATCGTGGTTCCGGGGCGTATGAGGTTCTCTTCTCTCACGCCACCCTCGTCGCCACGGGCTCGGTCGGGGTCAGCTCGATGATCTTCTTCACCACGTCATCCGGATCCACGCGATCCGCCTCGGCCTCGAAGTTCAGCAGCACGCGGTGCCGAAGGGCGAGGATGGCGGTCTCGCGGATGTCGGCGTAGCTGACGTGGTAGCGGCCGTCGATGAGAGCGCGGACCTTGCCGCCCAGCAGCAGGGCCTGGGCGGCGCGGGGGCTGGCGCCGCAGCGGATGTACTTGGCCACCGGGCCGTTCTCGCCGCCGGCGGCGAACTGGCCGCCGGGGTGGGTCGCCAGCACGAGCCGGGCCGCATATTCCTTCACGTGCGGAGCGATGATCGCGCCGCGGACGAGCTTCTGCACCTCGATGATGCTCGGCCCGTCCATGACCGGCTCGACCTTGGGCGCCTGCTGGCCGGTGGTGCGGTCGAGGATGGTCATGAGGTCCTTAAGCTGGCTGTAGCCGACGTTGACCTTGAACATGAATCGGTCGAGCTGGGCCTCGGGCAGGGGGTAGGTGCCTTCCTGCTCGATGGGATTCTGGGTGGCAAGCACGATGAAGGGTTTCTCGAGGGCGTGCGTCACGCCGCCGACTGTGACGCTGCGTTCCTGCATGGCTTCCAGCAGCGCGCTCTGGGTCTTGGGCGTGGCGCGGTTGATCTCGTCGGCCAGCACAATCTGTGCAAAGATCGGGCCCTTCTGGAACACGAAGTCGCGGCGACCGGTCTCGTGGTCCTCGCTCACCAGCGTGGTGCCGATGACGTCGGCGGGCATGAGGTCGGGGGTGAACTGGATGCGGCTGAAGTGCAAGTGCAATGCCTCGCTGAGCGAGCGCACCAGCAGCGTCTTGCCCAGCCCCGGCACGCCCTCGAGCAGCACGTTGCCGCCGGCGAACAGCGAGATGAGCACCGCGTCGACGACGCCGGTGTGGCCCACGACGGCCTTGCCGACCTCGGCGCGGAGCTTCTGGAACTGCTCGCCGAAGCGTTGGCAGGCTTCCTTCACGGCCTCTGGTGTCTGCATGTCCTGCTCTGCTGCCATGGTGATTCACTCCTGCCTGTCGGTGCTATCGATCCTGGAACTCGTCGCGCGTGCGCTGCTTGGCCTTGAGCAGGCGCGACATGCCCTGCTCTTCTTCGTCGGGCTTGGCGTCGGGTTTCGTCTTGCCTGGCTGCTGCGGGGGGCCATCTCCGTCGCCCTCGACCACGCTGCCCTTCTGGCCCTTGAGGTCTTCGTCGGAGACCTCGAACCGGGCCTTGGCGGTCGCCTGCTGCTCGCTGGCGCGCATGGCGGCGCGGACCTTCTGGCTCGGCCCATCGTCGGGGCGCTTCAGGCGATCCTGGGCCTTGGCCCGAGCGGCCCGCAGGGCGTCGATCTGCTGGGACTGGCTCTGCTGTTTGGTGTTGAGGCTCCGTTGCACGAATCGGCCCAACGCGCGCACGTCCACGCGTACCCGGCGGACACCGACGTCGGCCAGGAACAGCCCGATGGCGATCATCGCCACCAGCAGCCAGATGTTGCTCAGGGCCACGGGCATCTCGATGCCCTCGCGACGCCAGGGATTGGTGGTCTCGTCGATCGCGTCGGCCGAGAGCACGCGTCCTCCGGTGATCTCGGCTACCTGGCGGAGCAGGGACTCGTTGGTTCGCGTGGCTCGGAACTCATCGGCAAAGGGGCGGTCGATGGCGGCTCGCGTGGTGCCCCTGAGGCGCTGGCCGTCGGGCCCGGGAGCGTCGTAGTTCATGCTCAGCAGGTACGAGCCAGATTTCGCGGTGTCGTAGACGCCCTCGTAGATGCCCGGCCCAGTCTGTTGGAGCGAGACGTCGATGCCGGTGCCGTCTGGGGCGGCCAAGCGGCCGGTGAAAGTGGCGAAGTTCATGCGCTGGCCGCCTGCGTCGGTGGCCTCGACGACAATGCGGGTGCGGTCGCCTTCGCGGGTGGTGACCACGCGGATGTTGGCGTCGCCACTGGCGCGCATGGTCCAGCGGACGTGCTGCTCCCAGAACTGCTTGTAGTCGCCCCATGCGAGCCACATGGGGTTCCATCGGCTGAGGGCGTCGCTGGTGTAGGTGATGACACGGCCCAGCCCGTGCTGCCACTGGGCCATCACCGGGTCGTTCTCTTGGCCGCGCATCGTGACGACGGACATGCCCTCGCGGTCGCCGGCCACGACGTAGCCGCTGATGGGTGGCACGCCACGGATGCCGCGCGACGCTTCGGTGAGTCCGGGGGTGAACGCCGGCACGAAGGGCGTGCCCTCCCAGACCAGCGGTCGGCTGATGGTCTGGGCCTCGCGAATAAAGATCTCGGGGAGCTGGGCCTTGCTGTTGGCGATGGTGACTGGGTAGTAACGACCCTTGGTGGCGGCCGCGATCTCCTGCATGAGCGCGTCGTTGGAAAAGTCGCCGATGGTGACTGTCGAGATCGAGATGTTGGTCTGCAGCGCGCGGCGGATGATGGTCTGGAACTCGCGGCTGCTGCCCATGGTCTGCCCGTCGCTGAGCACGATGACGTGCTTCACCGCCGCGGGCGCGTTGTCCAACTGCTCCAGGGCCATCACCAGGCCCGGCGCCATATTGGTGCCACCGCCGATCTGCATTCGCCGGATGGCGCTGGCGAAGGCGCCGCGATCGGAGAGTTCGGCCAGCGGCATGACCAGCCCGGCGTTCGAGTCGAAGCGGATCACCGTTGCCATGTCACGGCCCGACAAAGTGTTGATGCCCGCCAGGGCGCCCTCCTTGGCGATGTCAAGCTGGCTCTGCCCGATGCCGCCCACGCTCCCACCCATTGAGCCGGACGTATCGATCACGATGGCGATGGCGCCCTTGGGGAGCTGACGCTTCTGGGGTGGGTCGAGCCGGATCGGCAGGGCGTCTTCGAGCGGGCTGTTGATCCAGCCACCGGCGCCGAATGAGTTCGGCCCGCCCAGCATGACCAGCCCGCCGCCGGCGTCGTGCACGTATTGGCGGAGCTGGTCCATCGCCATGCGGCTGAAGTTGGCCGCGGGCTGATTCATGAGAACGATCGCGTCGTACGCGCCCAACTCCACGAGATTGTCGGGCATCGCCGCCGAGGGCCGGGCCTCGGCCATCACGCCAGCGTCGGTCAACGCTTGCAGAAATGGCTGGGCCGTGGGCGGATCTTCGACCAGCACCAGCACCTTGCCCTCGCCGGCGACGAATGTGGTTGCCAGGGCTCGGTTATTCTCGAGAATGGTGTCGTCGGCGACCGCTGTATCGGGCTCGAAGATGGCCTCGAATCGCAGTACCTCGGTACCGGGGATGCGAATCGGAACAACGAAAGTGTTCAGGCCCGGGTCCAGGTCGACCCGCACGCCCGGCCCGGGCCCCTCGGTGTCGATGTTGATCGGCGTGCCATTGGCGGTGATGGTCAGCAGTCCGCTGGCTGCATTGTTGGACCGCAGCGCCACGCGCAGGTTGGCATTCTCGCCCATTCGTGCCGTCGCGGGCGCGAGCACACGTTCGACGATCACCTCGTTCTCGTAGTTGTACCGCAGTGGCAGGACGTCGATGGGCACGCCCTGCGCGCGCGCCGATCGCGCTTCGGCCAGAAGATCGCCGGCGGTCTCGTTCCCATCGCTCATCAACACGATGCGATATGCTGAGTCGGTGGGGCGGACGGCCAGCGCCAGACGGATGGCTTCTGCCAGATTGGTCTGGTCGGTGCGGCCCGTGAAGGCCCGCTCCAGTTCGGGGGCCATGGTTCGCGGGAGGTGCTCGATGATTGCCTCGCCCGCCACGGCGATGGCGCCGATGCGGTCGGCGGGCTCCTTGCCTTGCTCGGCGGCCTGGCGGACGAAGCCTCGCGCTCGTTCCTGTACCGTGGCCGGAATCGATCGGCTGAGGTCGATCACCATGGTGGCCGACACGTCTTCGGCGGTATCCCGCGACGAGGGCCGTGCCAGTGCGGCCACGAGTAGTACGAGCACCAGCAGCCTGACCCCCAGCGCTACGCGCCTGCTGGCGGTTGCCATTCCCGCGAGGCTCTTGCGACCGATCAGGACGGTCAGCGGCAAAAGCAGGGCGAGAAGCCAGAACCACTGAGGTTGGGCGAACTCGATCGGTCCCAGACGGAGCACCGCCAGTGGCATCAGCACGCCTCACCCCCGGCCAAGGCGGCGGTCCAGTTCGCATGGCTCGCGGTCTCGTGCTGCAGCCGCATGGGTCGGGTAGGCCTCTGTTAGCGTTTCGATCGGGAATCCGCCTCAGTGATCGTCCGATCCTACCGGTCGGGGCGGCTTGGGGTTCTTCTGGGCCAATGGAAAACGTGCCCACTGGATGCAGATGTGGTCTCGTGGAAGCCGAACCTACACCGACCATGAAGCCTGATTTATCCCTTGTTTTCTGGATATGAGCGAAACGGTTGTTTGTCAGCGGGTGTATCGCTCCGTTGAGGCCAGCTGTGTTGTGCTGCGTCCCGATTGTAAGGCTAGGGGGTTTCCCTCCCTGGCGGCACCTGAGGATTTGAGGGGTATTGAAATGAAGAAGATCGTTGTTGCTTCGATGCTTGCTGTTCCCGCCTTGGCCATGGCCCAGGTCACTCCCGTGGGTCCCTTCACCGGCGACCTCCAGGAGGGCTTCGACGCCCTGCCCGGCGGATTTCCCCCTTCGCACCCCGTGTTCGACGGTACCGCCGAGATGATCAGCACCGGCGGCTCCATGCACACCACCTCTGGCTGGGGCTTCAGGTGCACGATCCGTCCGTTCGAGGGTTCGCGTCTGGCCGCGTCGGCCAGTGGTTTCGTCATCTACGAGTTCACCGATGAGGTCGGCATGTTCGGCGGCTACTTCGGCACCAATGCCGACACCAGCGGCCCCGACGCCACCGCCCGCTTCCTTGACGCCTCGGGCGCCGTGGTCGATGAGGCCGTCATCGAGATCGACCCGGACTGCGCCTGGCGCTGGAACGGCTGGGAGGTCGCTGGCGGCGTCACGACCATCGAGATCGAGGGTGCCGTCTCCGGCGGCGCGTACGTGCAGATGGACGCCATGGAACTGAGCTACGGCTCGGCCAGTTGCTACGCCGACTTCGATGGCAGCGGCAGCCTTGACCTCTTCGACTTCCTGGCCTTCCAGAACGCCTTTGATTCTGGCGATCTGGCCGCCGACTGTGATGAGGACGGCAGCCTGACGCTGTTCGACTTCCTCTGCTTCCAGAACGCGTTCGACGCGGGCTGCGAGTAATCCGATCTGGCCGACTCGCTCGGCCGAGCACATTTTTCTGTTCGTCTAGCTGACCCAGCCACCCCCGCGCGTGCGGGGGTGGTTTTTTTGATGCGCCTGCCAGGTCTGATAACCAGGCGCGAGCCTGTGCCTTTGTGAGAAATGTGGGTGTCGTTCTCGGGCCTACTCAAGTGCGATCGGAAACCGGCCGATCCCAATGCTGGTCCGGCTGAGAGCACACAGGGAGCGTGCGATGGAATCGGTTCACTGCTCGGCACTCATTGAGAGCGCACGGTACGTACTCCAGACAGCGCTGCAACTGCCCGTCGAGCCGTGTTTCGGTGCGGCTTCGAGCGTGGAGACGACAGATGTCCAGGCCGAGGCCGATCTTGGCGGGGCAAGATCCGGTCGCTTGACAGTTCGCATGGCGCCGGCGACGGCGCACCGGATCGCCTCGCTCTTCAGAGGGCGAGACACGGCGGCGGGAACCGATGAGTGCGTCGACGCGCTCACCGAACTGGCCGGCATGATCTGCGGGCGGGTGCTTTGCCCGGACGAGAGGGGCACGCGGGGAACCGCTGTGGGCGACGCGTGTGCGATGTGCCAGACGGAGTACGGCGCTGTGCACCTGTGGTTGAGAACCCCGCCGCACAGTGATTCGTTCGCGTCCTCTCACACAGGAGATGAGTCATGAAGGTGTTATTGATCGATGATTCGAGGTGCATGCGGGAGATCGTCAGGTCGGTGCTTGTGCAGTTGGGCGATGTGCGGATCGTGGAAGCCGACGGCGGACGCGCGGGCCTTGAGTTGGCACGAGCGGAACGGCCGGACCTGGTTCTGGTGGACGGCGTGATGCCCGACATCGACGGGCTGAGCTTCGTGCGAGGGATGCGGCAGTTCGACGATCAGACGCCTGTGATTGTGATGCTGAGCGGGCACGACCGCGAATCGGTGATCGAAGCCGTCAAGGCGGGCGCGAGCACCTGCCTCGTAAAGCCGTTCACCCCGGATCTACTGAGCCAGCGTGTGCAGGAGGCACTGGCCGGCACCCTCGCCTCCGGGCTTCAGGCGACCTCGTAGGAACGCCCGCCATGCCGGATAACGACTTCCAGAGCAAGTGCCACGTGAGTGTGTCGCCCGACGGGCTGGCCGCCACGGTCCGCATCGAGGCCGGTGCGCCACGCGACGCGGAAGAGGCGGCGCAGACCGTGCTGTCGGTGCTGGCTGGCCAGGGAATTGACCAGGGTCGGGTGGTCGAGGGCGCCATCGAAGAACTGATCGGGTGTCTGGCGTCCTCTCCCGAGACGGACGCCGAGGGCGTGGTCGCGCGAGGGGTTGCGCCGATGCACGGCACGGATGGCTGGTTCGAGCCAAGCCTGATGCCGTCTACTCCGGCGATGCCCGACGACAATGACCAGAAGCCTGGCGCGATCGATCACTATGCCCAGTCTTCGATCGTGGTCGTTCGTAAGGGCCAGAGGGTGGGTGTACTCCACTCGGAGGGCGAGCCCGTGGCCGGTATCGATGTCTACGGCTCGCCCATCGAAGCCGCACCTGGCCGGCCTTGCGCTGTGGTGTTCGACGCGACGGTTGAGTTGCGCGATGATGGCGCCGTGATGGCGTTGCACGACGGGTGCCTGAAGATTTCCGACACGCAGGTGTCGGTCGAGTCGACGCTGGTAATCGAAGATTCGATTGATTTTGCGACCGGTAACGTCGATTTTCCGGGCAATGTGGTCGTTCGTGCGGGGGTGCGGGACCGCTTCTCGGTGCGCGTTGGGGGCGATCTGGAAGTAGCCGAACTTGTCGAGGCTGCATCCATTCGCACCTCCGGCTCGGCCAGGCTGAGCCGCGGTATGGCCGGCAGGGGCAAGGGTGTCCTTGACGTTGGCCAGGACCTGCACGCAGGCTATCTTGATGGTGCGACGGTTCGGGTTGGTGGCGACCTGTGCGTGCAGAACGAGCTTTCCAGTTGTGTGACTCTGGTCGGACGCCGAGTTCAATCACCTGAGTGTGCCGTCGTGAGCGGGGAACTCTCGTTCCGGTTCGGCGGCCATGTGCGGACCATCGGCAGCGAGGCGGAGACGGAGGTCATCGTGCGTGCTGGCTGCGATCCTGACCTGGACGCCCAGACGCGGCTGCTCGAGGAAGCCCTGAGCGAGACTGTTCGCCGGCTAGAGAAGGCCCGGGCTGATCTGACCGATGCGTCGGGCGAGGCTGGCGCTTCCATCGGGGCTGAGGTGGCTCGACTGGAAGCCAAGGGGCCTGCCATCCGAACCGCTTTGGAGCGTGTGCTGTCGGCGTACGAACGCATGGCCGGGGTGACGCTGCACGTCGAGCGCTCGGTCATGCCGGGCGTGACGCTCCACTTCGGCGCGCAGGGGGCGACTGTCCGGCAGGCGATCTCGGGTCCGGTAGAGATTCTCGTAGACGAGTCGGGGGGGATCGTGTATCGCAGCGGCGGGACGACAACCCCACTGGCGACTCGGGCCTCCATGCATGCCGCACGAGGCGCGACCGACCTGGATGAACTTCGCAGGTGGTTGGAGCACCCATTGCTTCGATCGTCCGAGAAGGCCGCCTGACCGTCCTCCGCAGGGTGGCTCTATCCCGATTCGGGCTACAACTGGCCATTCGAATAACTGTGAATCCGGGTGGGGTGTTTTGGTTGGAGGTCCACGCGCCCGTGTCCGATGAGGATGCAATCTTGAGCCAAGTGGCTCGTCTTGGGTTTACGTGCTCTGCTGTCCCAGACACGGAGGCTCAACACATGATGCGGTGGCCCTACATGAGACCCATTCCGTCTGTACCAGATCCGAACCAGAAGCGTCGCACGGGCAGGATCTCGCCTGATGGCGTGACGTGCGACCTGGGCAACGTGCTTGACCTCTCCGCCGGTGGGTGCAAGCTCTCCGGCCGCGGCCCCAGGCCCGGTCAGGAGGGCGACGAGATCGTCCTGCAACTCGATTGGGGCATGGGAAAGATGGAGTTCGAGGGCGTAGTCACACGCCTGGATCGCCGGTTGTTCTTCGGTTGGGTTGCGGGCGTGCGCTTCGAGAACCTCACGCCAGAGCGCAAGCGGGCGCTCTCGAAGGCATCGATGCTGGCCGCCAGTGGCGAGATTACCGACTGGTGCCGCGCAAGCTGACGTCGGTGAGCTGAGCCGCGCAGGCCTTCCAGGCTTGTGCGGCTTCGTTCGCCTGGGCCGACGTGATACCAATATGGAAAACGGCGCGGACGCGGCCGTCGCCCTCGGAGAGAACTCCGACGCCCTCGCGCGCCAGGGCTTGGCTGAACTCGTCAGCCAGTCGCTGCTGGGTTTCCACGGGCTCGTCCGGTGCGATGCGAGCGAACACGATGTTCGTCCGCACATCGGCGGGGTCGAGGGCCATACCCGGGCAGGTTAAGATGGTATCGGCCAACTGTCGCGCGTGGGCGTGGTCTTCGGCCAGGCGTGCGATGTGGTGATCCAGCGCGTGCAGTGCCGCGGCAGCGATGATGCCTGATTGGCGCATCGCCCCGCCCAGTAGCTTCCGCCAGCGGCGGGCGAGGGCGATGGTCTTGGCATCGGCGGCCAAGGCCGAGCCCACAGGGGCGCCCAGGCCCTTGGAAAAGCACACGCTCACGCTGTGGGCATCTGCCACCAGCCGGCTGAGGGGTTTACCCGTGGCGACGTGCGCGTTCCAGAGGCGCGCGCCGTCGACATGAAAACGCAGGTTCAGGGCTCGGGTTTCATCGCCGATCGCATCGATCGCCTCGACATCCCAGACGTGGCCGCCGCCTTTGTTGTGGGTGTTCTCGATGGCCACCAGGCGGGTGGGCGGGCAGTGCTGGTCCTCGAAGCGCATATTGCGGCGGAGGGTCTGGGAGGTGAACTGGCCGCGCTCACCTGGGATCAGACGGATGGAGCAGCCGGCGACGGCGGCGTATCCACCGGTCTCCCAGTGATAGATGTGGGATTGCTCGTGGGTGACGATCTCGTCGCCAGGGTTTGTCTGGGTCTTGATGGCCAGCAGATTGGCCATGGTACCGCTTGGAACGTAGATCGCCGCTTCCTTGCCCAGCATGTCGGCCACACGGGCCTCGAGCTCACGCACGGTGGGGTCCCCTTCCTGGACGTCGTCGCCGACCTTTGCGCGGGCCATGGCCTCGCGCATGGCGTTGGTAGGTCGCGTGACGGTGTCGCTACGGAGGTCGATGGCGAGCTCGGGGGTTGGGGCGCCCATAGGGTCTCCAATGTATAGGTGGTGCGATTATGCGCTGGTGCGACTGGGCGGGGCGGTTTCGAAGGGCTTCTCGCGGATGCGGCTTTGCACGGTGGGATCTTTGGCAAGCACGAAGAACGCCGCCGTGCCGCAACTCGCAACGAGCAGGCACAGGCCGTAGGTCCATGCGCCGGGATTGGAATCGAAGCCCGAACTAGCGGCGATGGTGTAGATCGAGACGCCCAGCATGGGTGCGAGCGCCCCGCGGACGCCGGTGAGGGTGACGTGCACGCCCATGTACTGGGACTCGCGGCCGGGTGGCGCGAAGTCCAGGTGGCCCAGGTTCCAGGCGAGCACCCCACCGGCGAAGGCCACGCCTTTGGCGATGGCGGCGAGCACGATGAGCCAGAGCTGGCCCGTCCACACGCCCGCGATCATCAGGCTCAGGTTTGCAAGGAAGGCCCAGCTATGGATCGTGCGGAAACGCACGATGTGGGTGTGGTCCAGCAGGCGGGCCCAGACGGGGATAAAGATGGGCATGAGTCCCATGGGGATGGAACTGGCGATGACGATGCCGGCCAGGTAGCCCAGGCCGAACTGCTCGCGCAGCACGAGCACCAGCGGTGCGCCGGCCATCATGTTGCCGATGCCGAGCATGAACTGGGCCGACATAAACCGCGCAAAAGGCCGGTCGTCTCGCAGCGTGCGCACGACCGACCATGGATTCAGTGATACGGCTTTTCGCGACTCGCCCTTGCGTTCGCCGGCGAGCAGCGTGGCCTCGTGTCGCACACGGATCTTGGAATAGTGCCAGACGCCCACGCCGGCCAGGAGCACGCCAAGCGGGAGGATAACGCGGAACGCCCGGTCGTCGAAATCCATAGCCTGGCCCAGCCCCAGCCCCAGAAGGGCGAGGGTGAGCACTTGGATGGTCGCGAACTTGCCGGTGATCTGGGCCCTGACGTCACGGCGGTAGTTGTACCGCCAGACGGTTGAGCGGATGGTGACCAATCCGGCCCAGCACATGCGCCCGCCGATGACCGCCAGTGTGGTTGTTGCCAGTCCGAGGCCGTTGCGCGGGCTGAAGGCGATGACCAGCACCAGGGCCATGAGCCCCAGTTGCAGCATGTTCATGAATCGGATCTTGGGCAGACCGTGGCTGAGTTTGACCCACAGGAAGCTGGTGATGTTGGCCATCGCGGGGGCGGCGGCCAGCAGCCCGACGGCTAGATTGAGCGTGATGGTGTCGACGTGCCGCTCGTAGGCCACACGGACAAGCACGCTGATAATGGCGCCCTCGGTGGCGGCCAGTGCGAAGGGCAGGAAGACCGCGGCCAGGGCCTCGCGGCGATAGTTGGCACGGGCCATTTGTGGCAGCGACTGGGGGAGGAAACTCCAGAGCACCCGCATGGCGACCGAACGAGAGGCCTTTCGGATCGGCGTCGCGTTGGGGCTGATCGGTGGTAGGGGGCTCACCAGTCATATTTGACATGGGACGGCCGAAGGCAAGCCTGCGCGGGCTGCCCCTCACGAACGGGTGGCCCGGCAGGCCCGGATCGGTGGCGCGTGCGAACTACAATGGTGGCTTCCGGGTTTGCCCCGGCCAAGTCCCGTACCTGCTCATGCCGTCTACACCGCGCCGAAATCACCCGACCCGGAGCACCCAGCCCGTATGGACCCCGAGATCCGCAACTTCTCCATCATCGCCCACATCGACCATGGCAAGAGCACCCTGGCCGACCGGCTTCTACAGGCCACCAATGCCGTGAGCGACCGCGAGCGGCGGGAGCAGACGCTGGACGACATGGACCTGGAGCGCGAGCGGGGCATCACCATCAAGGCGTCGGCCGTCACCGTGATGCACCAGCACAACGGTAAGGCGTACATGCTCAACTTCATCGACACGCCCGGGCATGTCGACTTTGGTTACGAGGTGAGCAGGGCGCTCAAGGCGTGCGAGGGCGCGATCCTGGTGGTCGACGCAAGCCAGGGTGTGGAAGCGCAGACTATCGTCAATGCGTATCTGGCCGTCGCTCAAGACCTCGAGATCGTGCCGGTGCTCAACAAGATTGACCTGCCCGGTGCTCGGCCCGACGAGATCGCCATGGAGGTTGAGCAGGCGCTTGGCTTCCCAGCGGAGGACTGCTTGCGGGTGAGCGCCAAGAGCGGCATCGGCATTCCCGCGTTGCTCGACGCCATCTGCGACCGTTTGCCGCCGCCGCGGGAGAGCGTGATTAAGCAGACACGTGCTCTGATCTTCGACGCAGTGTACGACGACTACCGCGGTGTTATTGTCTACATCCGCTTGTTTGACGGAACACTCAAGGCTGGCGACAAGATTCGCATGATGGCCCTGGGGCGGACGTTCGTGGTGACCGAGCTTGGGAAGTACACACCCAAGCAGACCAAAACGGGCAAACTGGTGGCCGGCGAGACCGGCTACCTCATCGCCGCCATCAAGACGCTTGGCGATGTGCGCGTGGGCGACACCATCACACTCGACATCGATCCGGCCCAGGAGCCGCTGGAGGGCTACGAGCCGCCCAACCAGATGGTGTTCTGCGACTTCTACCCCGCGACCAGCGAGAAGAAGGGCAACGACTTCGAGAGCCTGCGCGAGGCCATCGAGAAGCTGAGTCTCAACGATGCGAGCTTCACCTTTGCCCCCGTCCACAGCGAGGCGCTGGGCTTCGGCTACCGCTGCGGCTTCTTGGGCCTCCTGCATATGGACATCATCCAGGAGCGGCTGGAGCGCGAGGGCGGGGTGGAGATCGTCCAGACCGCCCCGACGGTGAGTTATCTGGTGGACATCCGCGGCAAGAATAATGTGCGCGAGACAGTGGAGGTGCACAACCCTGCCGACCTGCCCGATCCCTCGCAGATCCTGACCATCAAGGAACCTATTTGTAAGGTTGAGATCATGTCGCCTAAGCAGTTCATCGGCGACATCATGACGCTGTGCCTGGGTCGTCGTGGGACGTACAAGAACCAGCAGTTCATCAGCGAAACGCGCGAGCTGCTGACCTTCGAGGTGCCACTGGCCGAGATCATCTACGACTTCTACGACAAGCTCAAGAGCATGACCAGCGGTTATGCCACGATGGACTACGAGATCGACCGCTACCAGCAGGACAATCTGGTCAAGGTCGACATCCTCATCAACGGCGAGCCCGTCGAGGCGCTTGCTCTCATCGCCCACAAGGAGCGCAGCGAGCAGCGGGGGCGGCAGCTCCTGGTCAAGCTGCGCAAGCAGATCCCGCGGCACCAGTTCGAGATTCCCCTCCAGGCGGCCATCGGCGGCAAGATCATCGCCCGCGAGACCATCAAGGGGTATCGAAAGGACGTGACCGCCAAGTGCTACGGCGGCGACGTCAGCCGCAAGCGCAAGCTGCTGGAAGCCCAGAAGAAGGGCAAGGAGCGGATGAAGAGCGTGGGCAGCGTGAGCATCCCGCAGAAGGCGTTCATGGCGGTGTTGGATACGAGTGAGGAATAGGGTTGACTGGCTGAGATGGTGAATGATGCCCGCTCTCCTCGAAACAATCCTCTATACGCCACACCCTCTCCGCTGCGCCGCGTTCTACCAGTCGCTGCTCGGCCTGCGGCCGATCGGCACACCAGACGAGCACATGGCCGCCCTCCGCGTCGACGAGCGGTCGGTGCTGCTGTTGTTCGATCCCGAATACGCCAGCCAGCCCGGCCGGCCCGTGCCCAGCCACGGCGCGCGGGGGCCGGGGCACGTGGCGTTCCTGGTCGATGACCTCGACGCGTGGCCCGCGCGGTTGGCGCAGCACGGTGTCGACATCGAGCGGGAGGTCACGTGGCCGGTGGAGTTCTTCCGGGCGGGCCGGTCGATCTACTTCCGAGACCCGGCGGGGAACTCAGTGGAGGTGATGGACACGGACATCTGGCCGCCCTGAGTACCGGCGAAGCTGCCCCACATGCAACGAACCGGAGGCTGGAGAGGATTCTGATCGAAGCCCTGATAGATTGGCGGGGCAGGCCTTGTCGTAGTCCCTAAAGACAAGCGAACTGCGCCTCACGCGCTATAGTTGAGACAGAATCTCAATAGCTCCCGCTGACGGGGGGCTTGTGGCTGGATCGGAATCGGAAGGAGGCCTCGTGATCGCAGTGCTGTCCCTGGTGTTTTCTGTCGTGCTCGCTCTCAGCCCCGGAGAGGGACGCGATGGCTTGGTTTCGCAAGAGGTCGTCAATGTCTACTCGGCCCGGCACTACGACACCGACGACGCCCTGTATGAGCGTTTCACCGCTGAGACGGGCATCAGGGTCAAGCTGATCGAGGGTGGGAGCGACCAGTTGCTCGCCCGCATGCAACGGGAGGGCGATCTGAGCCCCGCCGACGTTTTCATCACCGTCGATGCGGCCCGACTGGAGCGTGCATTGCAGGCTGGTGTGCTCGCGTCAATCGAGTCCGAAGAGTTGGAGCGGCGTGTGCCGCAAGACCTGCGTGATCCCGAGGGCCGTTGGTTCGCCATCACACGTCGCGTGCGGTTGATCGTTGCGTCGAAGGACCGCGTGCCGGCGGGTGCGATCATCAGCTACGCGGACCTGGCCGATGAGCGTTGGCGCGATCGGGTGCTCATCCGCAGTTCGTCGAGCGTGTACAACCAGTCACTGGTCGCATCGCTGATCCACCGCATCGGGGCCGAGGCTGCCCAGGCGTGGTGTGAGGGCGTGGTGGCGAACCTCGCACGCACGCCGCAAGGTGGCGATCGAGATCAGGTCCGCGCGATCGCCGCCGGCGAGGGCGACGTGGCCCTGGTCAACCACTACTACATTGCTCGCATGCTGGCCGGTGATGGCGCTGATCGCCAGGCCGCTGATTCGGTTCGCATCATCTTTCCTGACCAGGATTCGAGCGACACACCGCTGGGCGGTGCGCACGTAAACATCAGCGGCGCGGGGGTGGCAGTAAACGCACCGAACCGCGAGAACGCGATCCGTTTTATCGAGTATCTGTTGAGCGACTCGGCCCAGAAATCGCTGGCGGAGGGCAACTTCGAGTATCCGGTTATTGAGGGCGTCGAACTCGCCGACGTGCTGAAGCGATTCGAGGCTTTCCGAGCTGCCGACGTGCCGGTCTCGGCCATGGCTGAGAAGAACCGCGAGGCCGTCGAGACCATGGACCGCGCTGGCTGGCGATAGGGCGGGCACTCTGCCAGAGCCCGCGGAGGGGATGCGGATGATGGAACGCTCTGCGTTCACGACGGCGGATGCGGCTGAGAGCTCGCCCCGGCCTGCAACAGGTGCGCGGTCGTTAAGACTACTGTCGCCCGATCACGATCTGGTTGCGGCCGGCGTCGCCGTACCGGCATGAGCACCCCGGCCGGACGGCTTTCAGCGCTCTCCTGGACGGCGGTCGCGTGGGTTATTGCGCTGACGGTGCTCGTCCCGATTGGCGTCGTCCTTGCGAGTCTTGCCAGCGAAAGCGACGGTGTGTTCGCTCATCTGCTCGAGACACGGGTGGCGGCCTACGTGGGGAACACGGTGTTGCTCTGCGCCGGCGTCGCGGTGCTGACGCTGCTGCTCGGGGTGCCTCCCGCGTGGCTCGTGACCATGTATCAGTTCGCGGGCCGCCGCGTGCTTTCGATCTTTCTCCTGCTGCCGCTTGCGGTTCCGGGGTATATCGCGGCCTACGCGGTGACCGACCTGTTGCAGCCCGCCGGCCCATTGCAGCACATCGCGATCGGTGGTGAGGGTGTCCGCTGGTGGTGGCCGCGGATGCGCTCCCTTCCGGGCGCGATGATAATCCTGGGGTTCTGCCTGTATCCGTATGTGTATCTCGCGGCTCGTGCCGCGTTTCTTGCGCTCCCAAGTTCGCTGATGGATGCGGCGACAACGCTTGGTTTCGGGCCGGCAAGCGTTCTGTTGCGCGTGGTGCTGCCGATCTCGGCTCCGGCGATCTCGGGCGGACTGCTGCTGGTTGTCATGGAATCGGTCGCGGACTTTGGCGCCGTTGATTACTGCGCCGTCGACACCTTCGCGACGGGCGTGTATCGGGCGTGGGCAACGCTTGGGTCGCCTGTGGCGGCGGCGCAACTTGGTTCGGTGCTCCTTGGAGTGATGGTTGTCGTCATTATCCTGCTTGCCATCGCTCGTGGGCGCCGACGGTTCCATGCCTCGGCTGCTCGCTCACAGCCACCGCGTCCGACGCTTCTCCACGGCTTGCGGGGCATCGTCGCTATCACGGTCTGTGCGATCCCGATCGTGGGGGGTTTTCTCCTGCCGGTTGGTTGGCTCGCCGTATTGGCGGTCACGGAAGGTGATCGCCGGGCGAGCGAGTTGCTGCTCGAGTACGGGATGGCGACCGCGGGTCTTTCGGCGTGCGCGGCTGTGCTGATCGTCGGAACGGGCCTGCTGCTCGTTGAGGGCCGTCGATTCAACAAGAACTGGACGACGCGTCTGCCGCTCCGCACGAGCTATCTCGGCTATGCCGTCCCTGGTACGGTGCTTGCCGTGGGCCTGCTGATCCCCCTGGCCTGGCTCGATCACCGGCTCAACGACGCATGGGGATGGCTGGGTGGTGATCGGCTTGGGTTGATTCTGACCGGGACTGTCGTGGCAGTGCTGCTTGGCTACCAGGCCCGCTTTCTGGCGGTTGGCAGCGGCTTCCTGCGGTCTGGCCTTGACCGGATCTCCCCGAGGCTCGACGAGGCGGCGCAGTCACTGGGCGGATCGACAATGCACATCATTGGACGAATCCATCTGCCGATGCTTCTACCGACGATATGCGCGGCCATGCTGCTGGTTTTCGTCGATGTTGCGAAGGAACTGCCAATGACGCTCATGCTGCGACCCTTCGGCCTGGACACGCTGGCGGTCCGCGTCTACCAACTCGCCAGCGACGAGCGACTCGGCGAGGCCTCTTCGGGTGCGCTGGCAATCGTCGCCGTCGGGCTCGTGCCCGTTATCGTGCTCTCGACGACCATGGAATCTCGCATAAACCGGCTGGTGGGTGCTCGATAATGAACCAGATTCGCGAGAACAACGAATGCCGTAGTGGCGGGTTGCTCGTTGAGGATCTGTGTTTTGGGTACGGGAAGAACGCCGAGGTTATCTGCGGGTTCTCGCTTCGTATCGAGGCCGGCCAGGTACACGCGGTGCTTGGGCCGTCGGGCTGTGGCAAGTCGACGCTCCTGCGACTCATCGCGGGGCTTGAGCGGCCCGGAGCCGGGATCATCGAAGTGGGGGGGCAGCGTGTTGCTGGCGATGGCGTGTTCGTGCCGCCGGCCCGCAGACGGGTTGGGCTCGTGTTCCAGGACTATGCGCTCTTCCCCACGATGACCGCTGCGGGCAATATCCGCTTCGCCATGCGACACAGTGCGCGCAAGGAGCGTTACCGCAAGACCAACGAACTGCTTGAACTCGTCGGTATGGGCGGCTTTGCGTCGGCGATGCCCCACACACTGAGCGGTGGCCAGCAGCAGCGTGTTGCGCTTGCACGTGCTCTCGCACGAGATCCGATTGTCATGCTTCTCGATGAGCCGTTCGCGAGCCTCGACCCGGAACTGCGCCAGGATCTGGCGCCGCGAACGCTCTCGCTGCTTCACAAGCGTGGTATTGCCACCGTCCTGGTGACGCACGATGCAGCCGAAGCGGAAGCCGCCGACGCAAGAACGAATATGCCTTATGCAACGATGGCAGCAGAGGGTGACGCGCAGCGCAATGCTTAGGATGGTCGAGACTCATAAAACCGAGACGGGTAGGTGGTTCCGTCGGCCCCGAAGCTGCCAAGAGATAGCCCAACGGCCATTGATCATGAATCTTGTCGATCATGATTCGCTGGTGGTGCGACGCGCATCGGCACCTTGTTGTTGAGCACTCAAGATGTGCGGCATGAAGCCGGCGCCCCCGTCTGTTTTGGCACCTTATTCCAGGGCATGACTGCGAGCAGCCTGGCCATGCCGCACCAGCCCGTGATCCCGGCGAACATCAGACCGCAACCGACAAACCCGGCCAGGCCCAGGAACCACGGGGACACGAACGCTCCGAGCCCAACGCCGATGACCACGAGCGTTCCAGCGGAGATCTGTACCTGCCGCATGATCGGCATACGCGGCGCCGTGGCGGAACGGACAACGCCCTTGCCGGCCGATTTCCAAGCCTCAATGCCTCCGGCGAGATGGAAGGTCGCCTCGCCATTTTGCCGATACCGCTCGGCCGCCTCGAGTGATCGCTTGCCCGAGCGGCAGTGGAATACCACACGCCTCGTTCCCGCATCACGGCGGATCGCATCGGCATCGAACGATGAGAGTGGACGCACCACGGCGCCCTCGATCCGCTCCTCGGCGTGCTCGTAATCCTCGCGGACATCCACCAGCATTGTGTCGCGGGATGCCATCCAAGACGTGAGCAGATCCGGTGAGACATCGGTTATCTTGTTCATTCCCACGAACTCCTTCGCTTGGCTTTCTCGCCGATGAGCCCCTGGATCGCGGCCACCGCGGTTTCCCAAACCAGATCGTCCTTGGCACCAGTCAACACATGCACAACTCTATGTGCTGACCGGTACAGCCAGCACCCATTCCTGCCAATAACAAACAGGCCCGCATCCAACGGACGCGGGCCTGGGAAGCTCCCCGAGCAGGACTCGAACCTGCAACCTAGCGGTTAACAGCCGCTCGCTCTACCATTGAGCTATCGGGGATCGGCGAGATGTCGAGCCGAAAGCGTAACCGCCAGTTTCCCAGCGTCAAGAGAACCGGGACCCGCACAGGTCAAAGATTCGTGGTTCGAACATCATCCTGATTATTGGGGGATACCATATGCCAAGCATCGTCCGTACATACCGCTCGCCTCAGTCTGCGGCCCGCGGGGGCAACATCCTTGTTGGCTGCCTGGCGGTTCTGGGCGTGGTCGCCGTCCTGGTTATCGTTGGTGGCGTCGTCCTCTGGATGAACTGGAAGGGCTGGATGGGCAGCGGCATGAACGCCACGATGAAGGCGGTTGTCCAGGAGTCCAAGCTTCCCGCGGGCCAACAGACTCGGATCAACACGCAGATCGACCAACTCACCGGCGCCTTCGAGGCTGGCGACGTGACGATGGAGGATCTGATGGAGGTCGTCCAGGCGCTCGAAGGCCACCCCATCTTGCCCGTTGGCCTGCTCGAGTACGTAGAGACGAACAGCCTGAAGGCCGAGGGCCTGACCGACGATGAGAAGGCCGCGGGCGAGCTGGCCACCCAGCGGATCCAGCGGGCCCTGGTCGAGGGGCAGATGGTCTTGGGTGACCTGGATCCCATCCTCGAGCCCATCTCGCAGCGGGATGCCGACGGCGATTTGCAGCCGCTGCAGAATCCCACGGCTCCCCAGGTGCGGCTGTATATCGAGGCAGCTCAGAACAAGGCCGACGAACTCAACATCCCCGTGGGACCCTACCAGGTTGACGTGGCCGAGCAGATCGAGCGGCTCATCAACGACACGCTGGGCCGTGAGGTCGTCAGCGCGCCCGCCCCTGCGGGCGAGCCGGCACCGCCGGTGGATCCTGTGGACCCCGCCGATCAGGGTGATGAGCCTGCCAGCGAACCCGTTGAGGATCCCGGCCCTGTCGAGGCCCCAGCCGGTGAGCCGGAGGAGCCGAGCGACCCGACAGGTGGCGGCTGAATCCGTCTGGAGACCCCGCGCACGCCGAAGCCCAGGGCGGCCAGCCCGATCACCACCCCCAGCACGATGGGCTCGACGAACACCGCCAGCGACACGCAGCCGGCCAGGCCCAGCGTGTGCACCCACCGGGCGATGAACCGGCCTTCGGCCACACGCATCGCGGCAAGGTTCGTGATGGCGTAGTACACCAGCACCGCCCCCGCCGCGAGCGACCAAGCCGCTGGTACGCTACCGATCACGATCACCAGCGCAATGCCCGCGAGCACCGCGACCGTGGCGACGACCGGCACGCCCTGGCGATCGATCCGCGCGAGCGGCGTGGGCAGGTCGCGCTCGCGGCCGGCGGCCAGGGCGACGCGCGCCAGGCCCATGATCAGGTTCAACTGCACCGCCAGCAGCGCCGCGGCGGCGCCCACGCCCAGCATCACCGCAAGCGTGGGCGCCTCAACGGCCCGGGCGACGGCCAGCAGTGGGGCGGCGTCCCGCGCGGCGCGTTCGCCGAACTCGGCGGGCCCCAGCACGCCCAGCCCCGTGAACGCGACGAGCGCATACAGCACCACGGCGACGCCCAGCGTGATGACGACCGCCCGCGGGATGGTCCGCCGGGGATCGCGCACTTCCTCGCCCATCGTGGCGATGCGTGCGTAGCCGGCGAACGCAACGAACGCCAGCGCCGCCGCTTGCAGCACGCCGGGCGCCGAGATGGGGCGATCGGCGATGGCCGCCCACGAGAGGCCCTGCCAGCCCCGCACCGCCTGAGGCCCGGCGGCGACGACCATGGTCAGCAGGGCGGCGACGGTCACGAAAACAAGCCCGTAGTTGAAGCGCACCGACCGGCTCACGCCCGCCAGCGCCATGGCCGCCACCACCAGCAGCGAGCCCAGGGCCGCCAGCGTCATGGTCGCCCCATCGCCAGGCTTGCCCATGACCCACGCGATCAGGCCGCCGAACCCGAGCGCGGCCGTCGCGCACGAGGCGGTCTTGGCGATCAGGAACACCCAGCCGGCGGTGAAGCCCGCTAGCGGGTGCAGGAAGCGATACCCATACGCATAGGTCCCGCCGCTGACGGGATGGACGGCGGCGAGCTGCGCACTGCTCAGGCCGTTGCACATCGCAAGCCCGCCCGCGATCACGATCGCCAGCAGCAGCCAGGGCCCGGCCAATCCCGCCCCGAGCCCCAGCGTGACGAACGCGCCGGTGCCGATGATCGAGCCGAGCCCCACGCCAACAGCCCCGGGCAGGGTGATGACGCGGCGGAGCTCGTTCGTTGGCGGTGGCATCGGCTATCCGATCCGTTCCTGCCCGTTCATGTACGGCCGCAGCACCTCGGGGATCGTGATGCTCCCGTCCGAGTTCTGGTTCATCTCGATCAAGGGGATCAGGAACCGCGGGCTCGCTAAGACGGTGTTGTTCAGCGAGTGGCAGAAGGTCGTCGCGCCCTTGCCGTTCGCGCCGCCGGCACGATACCTGAGATTCAGGCGGCGGCACTGGAAGTCGTAGAGCCGGCTGGCGCTGTGGGTCTCGCCCCAGTCGCCGCTGGGCACGCCCTCGCTGTCCACCTCGCCGCGGCTGGGCATCCAGCACTCCACGTCGATCATGTCGGCGTTCTTCTGCCCCAGGTCGCCCGCGCAGCACTGCAGCAGGCGATACGGCAGGTTCAGGCTCTGCAGCAGGCTCTCCACGTAGGTGATCATCTTGCGGTGCCACTGGCGGCTCTCGCCCTCATCCGCCTTGCAGATGACCACCTGCTCGACCTTCTCAAAATAATGCACGCGGTACAGGCCCGCCGTGTCCTTGCCCGCGGCCCCGGCTTCTCTCCGATAGCACGGGCTCAGCGTGCACAGCTTGATCGGCAGGTCGTCCTCGTCGAGGATCTCGTCCATGTGGAAGCCCATCAGGCCTACCTCGCCGGTGCCGGTGAGGTAGCCGTCCGCTTCCCACGCGCGTTCGCCCGCGTCGTTGCCTTCGTGGATCCCCACCTCGTAGGTCTGCTCCCGCCCGGCGGGGAAGAAGCCCGTGCCCACCATCGCCTTCTCGCGGACAATACTCGGGGCGCTCACCGGCGTGAAGCCCTGGGCGATGATCTGGTCGAAGGCGTACCGCAGCACGGCCTGATGCAGCCGGAAGCCATCGCCCGTGAGCACGTAGCTGCGCGAGCCGCTCAGCTTCACGCCCCGCTCGAAGTCGATCAGCCCGTGCACCTCCGCCAGCTCGGTGTGGCTCTTCGCCGCGTATCCCTTCTGCTCGGCGAAGGGCTTCGCGGGATCGAACCCGCTCGGCGACCAGCGCCGGATCTCGACGTTGCCCTCGCTCCCCGGCCCATCGGGCACGTCGGGGTCGGGCGGCTGGGGGATCATCAGGAGCAGCGCCTCCAGCTCCGGCTCGATGCCCTCCAGCTCGCTTTCCAGCCCCTCGATCTCGGATTTCAGCCTGGCGGGCCCGGCCTTCAGCTCGTCCAGCTCGCCCTGCAGCCGGGCCTTCTCGGCGCCCACGGCCTTCTTCAGCCGGCCGGCGAGCTGGCCCATCTGCGGCCCCATCTTCTTGCCCAGGGCGTTCTGCTCGGCCTTGAGAGACTCGCGCCTGGTCATCAGCGCCCGCTTGCGGGCGTCCAGGGCCACGACGCGGTCGATGTCCACCGCCGCGTGCTTGCGGGCGGCGCCTTGCTTGTAGTGCTGGGGGTTGTCGCGCAGGTGCTTGAGGTCGATCATGGGGGGCCATGGTACGCGGCCATGGGGTGGGTCCGATTCCCTCGGCCCGATCGCCGGTCTTCCAACGCCGACAACCGCGAGCGCCCGGGGGCGATCGCGGCAACCGGCATCCGAGCCTGAGACATCGCGGGGAAAGAGACCTCCCCGCGGAGCGGGTTACCCGGCGTCCTTGCCCGAAGCCTCCACGGGCGCAATCGCGCCGGCGACCTGCTGCTGGTTGCCCGAGGCGCCCAGCGGCAGGCTGGCGGGGGTGGAGAAGAAGCTCTGCCCGCCAACCCGCTCGGCGCGCACGCGGTAGCCAACGCTCAGCACGCCGCTTGGCGTGGCCTGGTCGACGAACGTGCGCTCCGGCACGGTCACCAGCGTGGTCCACGGGCTGGTCTGCCCGCCCACGGCGGTCGTGCGCCGCTGCACGGTGAACACCGTTCCGCCCTGGCGGCTGCCGTCCCAGCGCACGATGGCCTGGCCGTCGGTGCTCAGGCCCACGCTCAGGCCCGTGGGCGTGTCGGGCTTGCCCAGGGGCTCGCGGTCCTTGGGCGGTGCGATGGACGCCAGGGCGTACACCGCGTCGGGGTTGGCGCTGTTCTTGGCGAAGGCGTCGATCGAGCGGATGCACCCGCGTCCATCGCCCACCGCCGCCTGGATGGCGTTGAGCCAATCCACCCGGGCGTCCCGCGCATCCTGACGCTTCTGCAGATAGTCGTCGTAGGCGTCGCGGGCGGCCTGGGTCTTGGTTTTGGTCGACGTGGCGAGTTCGAGGGCCACGCCGATGGCGGCCTGGTTCTCCTCCCACCCCTCCACGCGGGTCTCCAAGTACTCGAGCTGCTGAATCTTTCGTTGAGGCAAACGCATTGGCGTCTCCAGGTCTGTGGCCGGTGGGTCCGTCTTGTGTTGTTGGCCCACCGGCCGGTTCCACGCGGCCCCGCCCCACACGAGCGGCCGCCGCGAACCTTGCATCGACGGGGCCGGGAGGCGGCTTCACTCGAAAACCGAAAAATCGACAAAATCGTCACGAGCCGCACCACCGCGCCCGGCCGGTTTCCCCAGAGAACCGGGCGGACCTTGGCGATTCTCGGACGCAATGGCGAGAAATGCAGCAGGAATGGGCGTTTTTCGGCCGTCGATGGCGACGATCGGCCGGCGTGTAACTTCGTCACGAAAATGTACGTCGTCGTACCAAAAAGATTCGTCGTCGTACAGAAAAGGTACGACGACGTACCGAAACGATACGACGACGTACAAAAAAGGTACGACGACGCACCGAAACGGTGCGACGGCGTACGGGAAAGGTATGACGACGTACCGAGAGGGCATGGCGACGTACCGAAGCGGTATGGCGTCGTGCAAGAGAAGGACGGCGACGCGCCGCTCCGGCGCCGGTTGCCCTCAGCCCGCGACCCCCGAGCGCCTCGACCGATGGCCCACGTGCGCCCCGCACTCGGGGCACGCCGCGTCGGGATCGAGCCCGCCGCGGTCGTACCCGCACCCAACACACCGCCCACGCCGCCGGCGCACCACGCGACGCAGCACGCCCGGCAATCGCCACGCGCTGAACAGCAGCAGGGCGTAGAAGAGCGTGTTGATGAGGAAGCCGGGCCAGAGGGGGAGCAGCGGCAGCGCGAAGCGGTCGACGGGGTTGCGCGTGGCGATGGTCTGTCCCGGCATGACCATCGCCGGCGCCCGCCATCCCAGCGGGTCGAATCCGCCGTGCAGCGAGAGCGTGGGCGTGCTGGTGGCAAGTTCCCGGGCCGGGGTGGCGAAGAAGGTCGGCGCGTCATCGACGCCGAACCAGCCCGCGTAGGCGCCCACCGCCATCGCCCGCCGTGGCCAGCCGGCCTCGACCAGCATGAGGCGCTCGCGCGTGCGGATGAATGGGCCCTCGCCCCCGTCCGCGCCGCTCGGCTGCCCGCGTCCGGACAGCGCTCGCAAGCAGAACCGCCACGCGAATCGCTCGCGCTCCCAGACGCCCGAGCCCCGCGCCCGGACCACGGCGTCCGCGACCGGGCCCGGCGGCACGCGCCGGTGCGCTCGCCAGGTGGAGGAAGACAGGTCGATGGGCGGATCGTCGGGCGATGGCGCCGTGAACGTCGCACCGCTCCAGTTCCGCGTGAGCGTGCCGGTCTGCGCCATGCGCCAGTGGTGCCAGCTCTGGATCGCCCACGACGAGAGCACCGTCGCGAGCGCCCCCAGCAGGACGAACACGAGCAGCGTGGCGATGGCCCGGCGGGGTCGCATGGCAAGAGCCTACGTCGCGGCCGCGGGCCCGGTTGCCACGCGAGCGCCCGCCCCCGCCCCGCACTCCGGGCACGCCGCGTCGGCGTCCAGCCCGCCGCGGTCGTACCCGCACCCAACACACCGCCCACGCCGCCGCCGCACCGCGCGACGCACGACGCCCGGCCCCCGCCACGCGATGAACAGCAGGAGGGCGTAGAAGAGCGTGTTGAGAAGGAAGCCGGGCCAGAGCGGGAGCAGGGGCAGGGCGAAGCGGTCGAGGGGGTTGTGGGGCGTTTGCCACAGGTTGCTCTGGGCGGTGGGCGGCCCCTGCGCGTGCCACAGCTCGACGCCGCCCAGCAGCGAGAACTTCGGCGGGCGGGCGAGCACGGCCCGGCTGGCATTGTTCGAGACAACAATGTTGGGCTCGACGGTGTATGACAGGTCCTCGACGAGTTCGGCGTAGTGCGCGCCGCTCTCGAGCGCGGGCAGCGGCCAGCCCACGCGGAAGATGGCCAGCGCCTCGTAGGTCGAGTGCCTGGGCGCCAGATCGGCGTCGCTGCTGACCTCCGCGACGCTGGCCAGCATCCGCCAGCCGGGGCGCGAGCCGCGTTCCTCGAAGAGCACGAACGGGAACGGGTAGTCGGGCGTTGGCGGCATGCCGCTGGCAACGGTGCGGTGGCGGCGCCACGAGCGATCGGCGAGGCGCAGCTCGGACGCCTGCGATTGCGCATCGGGATAGTGCTCGTCCAGGAATCGGCCGAACCAGTGCTGGCGATCGATGATGGTTCGCCCGCGTTGTGCCGCCGGGTCGATGCCGTACTCGGCGGCGCGCTCGTGGTCGACCGGCCAGGGGATCTGCGGAACGCTCACGATGCGCGAGAAGCGGGCGTGGGGCGAGGGGGTCATCATCGGCCGCGGCGGCGCACCGTCGAATCGCACCGCATGGATCGCCCACGACGAGAGCACCGTCGCGACCGCCCCCAGCAGGACGAACACGAGCAGCGCGGCGATGGCCCGGCGGGGTCGCATACGCGAAGCCTACGCCCGGCGGGCCGGCCTCCCCCTCCGCCCCATTGCCCATTGCCTAGTGCCCATTGCCCAGGCCTACCGCAGCGCCGCGAGCACCGCGCCAACCTCCCGCCCCTCGCCCACCGCCTCCATGAGCGCCGAGCCCACGATCACGCCGTCGCAGGCGCCGCGCAGGGCGTCGACGTGGGCCTTCGAGCGGATGCCGAAGCCGGCGCACACGGGGATGGTCGCGGCGGTTTTGACCTTCTGGAGGTAGCCGGTGATCTGCGACTGGTCGGATCGCTGCTGCCCCGTGACGCCCACGCTGGTGACGGCGTACACGAAGCCCGTCGCCCGTTCGGCGATGCGCGCCAGGCGGGCGTCGCTGGTGACGGGGCTGACCATGCCGATGGTGGCCAGGCCCGCGTCGGTCAGCGGCTTGGCGAGATCGAGCGCTTCGAGGGGCAGATCGGGCACGATCACGCCGTGCACGCCGGCGCTGCTCGCGTCGCCCGCCAGCCGATCGAGCCCGTAGGCCAGCAGCGGGTTCAAGTATCCCATCAGCAGCAGCGGGGCGGCCAGCGTGCCGTCGAGCTCACGCAGCGTGTGCATGATGGTCTTCATGGTCGCCCCGCCCTTGAGCGCGGCGCGGGCGGTCTCCTGCAGCGAGCCGCCATCGGCGATGGGGTTGCTGAAGGGGATGCCAACCTCGACGACGTCCGCGTGCGCGCAGGCGTCCGCGAGGATCGCGGGGAAGGCGTCCATGCTTGGAAAACCGGCCGTGACGTACGCGACCAGCGCGACGCCGTGCGCATCGCGGCCGTCGGTGATGGCTTGCGAGATGACCTCGTGCGCGTGCATGGCTTCCTACTTCCCCTCTTCGGCCAGCCGCGTCAGGATCGGCATGTCCTTGTCCCCGCGCCCGCAGACATTGACCAGCACGGTGGGGTCGTCGCGTCCCTCGCACAGACGCTTCGCCAGTGCCAGGGCGTGCGCGGGCTCGACCGCGGGCAGGATGCCCTCGAGCCGGGAGAGCTCGTCGAGCGCCGCGATCGCCTCGTCATCGCGCACGGCGTGGTACGTCACGCGCCCAACATGCGCGAGCAGCGCGTGCTCGGGGCCGATGGCGGGGTAATCGAGCCCGGCCGACACGCTTTGCGTGTTACTCACCTGGCCGTCGCCGTCTTGCAGCAGCATGGAGCGCGAGCCATGCAGGACACCCGGCGTGCCCCCCGACATGGTCGCCGCGTGCTGGCCGACCGCGGGGCCAATCCCGCCCGCCTCGGCGCCGTGCAGCTCGACCTCGGCGTCGCCCAGGAACCCATGAAAGAAGCCGATCGCGTTGGAGCCCCCGCCCACGCACGCGACGGCGAGGTCGGGCAGCTTCCAGGCCTGCTCGAGCATCTGCCGCCGGCACTCCACGCCGATGACCTTCTGGAACTCGCGGACGATCCAGGGGAAGGGGTGCGGACCCACGGCGCTGCCCAATATGTAATGCGTGCCCTGCGGGTCGCCCACCCAGTGGCGGATCGCCTCGTCGACGGCGCTGCGCAGCGTCGCGTCGCCGGTGGTCACGGGCCGGACCTCCGCGCCCATGCGCCGCATGCGCACGACGTTGGGGGCCTGTCTTTCGACATCCTTCGCGCCCATATACACAATGCACGGCAGGCCCACCCGCGCGCACGCGGCGGCCGTCGCCACGCCGTGCTGGCCCGCGCCCGTCTCGGCGACGACGCGCTCGGCCCCGATCCGCTTGGCGATCAGCGCCTGCCCGAGCGCGTTGTTGATCTTGTGGGCCCCGGTGTGGGCCAGGTCCTCGCGCTTCAGCCACACCCGGGCCCTCCACGCCTCGCTCAGGCGCGGGGCGTACATCAGCGGCGTCGGCCTGCCGACCCAGGTGGCCTGGTGCTGGCGCAGCTCGGTCTTGAAGGCCCCGTCCTGGAGTGCCTCGCGGGCGCCCTTCTCGAAGCGCTCCAGCGCGGGCACCAGCGTCTCGGGCACGAAGCGCCCGCCGAAAGGGCCGAAGAAGCCGTGTTCGTCGGGCAGCTCGCCGTCGATGAGCTGCTGGAGCAGGCTGCTGGTGTCGGTGGTCATTCCCGCTCCCCTTCTCTCACCGCCGCGATGAACTCGCGCACCATGCCGGCGTCCTTGATCCCCGGCTCGCGCTCCACGCCCGAGGATACGTCCACCGCGAACGGCCGGAGCGTGCGAACGACCTCGCCCACGTTCTTGATGCTCAGCCCGCCGGCGATGATGACGCGGCAGCGGGGGATCCATGGCCCCGCTTCGTGCCACGGTGCTGCCTCACCCGAGCCCGAGTCCTGGCCCTCGATCAGCACCATGCGCCGCTCGTGGCGGGCGATGTCACGCTCGAACGTAGCGCCCAGGCGCACGACCGGCACGCGACGATCATTGGGAACGGCTCCGAGCGTGCCGTCGAAGTCATCCGCGTCTGACTGGTGCAGCGTCCACGGCGGCAGCGCTTCGAGCGCCCGCGGCACCAGATCAGCATCGGGATGGCGATAGACCGCCACGCCCGCGACGAAGCCCGGCAGTATCCTGAACAATGTCGCTGCGCGGCCGGGCATGACTTGTCGCTTGGAAGGGCTCAGCACCACGCCAACCGCGTCCACACCCGCCTCGACGGCGGTGTCGACCATGTTGGTCGTCGTCAGCCCGCAGATCTTGATGCGTACACGATCACCCACGCGCCGCCCTCCCCGCCTCGATCATCGTGCGCACCAGAACGCCGGGGTCATCGGCCCGCATCAGTGCCGTGCCGACGAGCGCCCCGTCGTAGCCAAGCCTCGCGACGCGGGCGGCGTCCTCCGCCGTGGCGATGCCCGATTCGGCGATGCGAACAATGCCCTCGGGAAACGCCGACGCAAGCGATGCAAACCGGGTGGAGTCTTCGTGCAGGGTCGCCAGGTCGCGGCAGTTCAGGCCCAGCAGCACGTCCGAGCGTCCCTCGAGTGCCCGCGCGGATCGTGCAAGGTCCCCGGCATCGAACGCTTCGAGCAAGACGGTCAGGCCAGCGTTCTCGCAGGCGTCGAGCATCCGGGCCAAGGCATCATCATCGAGGATCCGCGCGATCAGGAGCACCGCCGACGCGCCCCAGGCACGGGCCTCGTACACCTGGTAGGGATCGACGAGAAAGTCCTTGCGCATCACCGCCGCGTCGACGCCCCGGGCGATCGACCGAAGATCATCCTCGCCGCCACCGAATCGCGATGGCTCGGTCAGCACGGAGATCAGCGCCGCCCCGGCGTCGGCATAGGCGTGTGCCCGGGCGAGAATGTCGAGCGATTCGCACGCGAGCTTGCCCTGGCTCGGGCTGGTGCGTTTCACCTCGGCGATGAGGTCGAACCTGTTGAGATGCAGGGGGATGGGGGGGCGTACGTCGAGCGAACACGAGCGCATGTCGGCCAGGGGTGTGCGGGACGCGGCCTGGCTGGCCCGTTGGCGGGACGCGGCGGCCATCTGCTGAAGGAACGTGCCCGCCGTCATACCGCGTTGTCCGATGCAATCCGTTCGAGCAGGCTTGATGCCCGGCCGTCGTTGATCGCCTCTTCGGCCATGGCCACGCCCGCAGGCAGGTCGCCGGCCTTGCCCGAGACCTCCAGTGCCAGCCCCGCCGTGAGCGTGAGGGCGTCGCGGTGGGGGCCGGTGTCGTTACCCAGCAAAACTCGGCGGAGCGCGCTGGCGTTGTCCTCGGGCGTGCCGCCCTTCAGGGCGTCGGGAGTGCAGCGATGGAGGCCGGCCTTCTGCGGATCTCTCTCGATACGCTGGACACTTCCGGGGCGGACATCGAAGAGAAGGAACGGCCCGCAGGGCGTGGCCTCGTCCCAGCCCGGCTCGCCGTGCACGACGAAAGCGCGGTCGATGTCCATGCCCGCCAGGGCTTCGGCCATCAGCCCGGCGACTGCCAGCGAATACGCGCCGATGACGGCGAAGGGCGGGCGGGCCGGGTTGGTCAAGGGGCCGAGGATGTTGAAGACCGTGCGTACGCCCATGGCCTTGCGGATCGGCGCGATGGTGGCCATGGCCGGGTGATACGCCGGGGCGTGCAGGTAGACGAACCTCGTATCGCGCAGCATATCGGCCGGGTGCGGCAAGGGCACAGCCATTCCCAGCGCCGCCAGAAGGTCGGCCGCCCCCGATCGCGAGCTGATCGAGCGGTTGCCGTGCTTGACGATGGTGGCTCCCGCGGCGGCGGCCAGCAGGGCCCCGCCGGTAGAAATGTTGTAGCTGTTACTGCCATCGCCACCCGTGCCCACCAGGTCGCACGCGTCGCGTGGTGTCTCGAACGCTGGCGTCATTGCCAGTTCGCGCAGGCCGCGGGCCAAGCCACGGACCTCTTCGGCCGACTCTCCCTTGCTGCGCAGTGTGGCGAGCAACGCGCCCGCCAGCGCGGGCTCAAGCGAGCCCTTGGCCAGCGCATGGGCCATATCGCGGGCCACGGCCTCGGTCAGCGAATCGCCGTTCAACAATCGATCGAGGTTGCGCGAGGCGTTAAAGCTCATGGTTGCGCCTTTGCGGTGGGGGCGTACACGCGCGTGGGGTATGGTGGGCGCACGTCGCGATCGGTGATGCCAAGGAAGTTTGCGACCATCCGCCCGCCCCAGGGTGTGAGCACCGATTCGGGATGGAACTGCACGCCCTCGATCGGCAGCGTGTGATGGCGGAAGCCCATGAGCTCCCCGCCGCCCACCTCGCGCGAGGTGGGGATGAGGTCCTCGTGCAGCTCTGCCTCATGCACGCCCAGGGAGTGGTATCGCCCGACCGGACTCCGCTGCGGCACGCCCGCGTACACGCCCCGCTCGTCGTGTTCGATGTCCGAGGGCTTGCCGTGCATCAGGCACGCCGCGTGGCGGATGGGCGCCCCCCACACCGCGGCGATGGCCTGGAAGCCCAGGCACACGCCAAGCATGGGGACTTCGCCGGCGAACGCCTCGACGAACGCCATGGTCACGCCGGCGTCTTGTGGCCGACCCGGACCGGGCGAGATCATTACGTGCGTGGGTGCGAGCGCGCGAGCCTGGTCGATCGTGATCGCGTCGTTGCGGTGCGTCAGCACCTCGGCACCCAGCTCGCGCATGTACTGCACCAGGTTAAACGTGAACGAGTCGTAGTTGTCGATCATCAGCACCCGCGGCACCCTACCACCCCCCTTCGGCGAGTTCGAGCGCCCTCTCGAGCACGGCGACCTTGGACCTGACCTCCTGATACTCCGCCTGCGGCGACGAATCGGCCACAATGCCCGCCCCCGCCTGATAGGCGTAGCGCCCCTCCTGGAAGACCAGCGTGCGGATGCAGATCGCCTTGTCGGCGCTGGCCACCTCGCCTTCCACGGGCTTGGCGAAGTAGCCGACCGCGCCCGCGTAGAAGCCACGCCCGACCGGCTCGTATCCGTCGATGAGCTGCATGGCCCGCACTTTCGGAGTGCCCACCAGCGTGCCGGCGGGGAACGACGCGGCCATCAGGTCCATCGCGTCCACGCCCGCGTCGAGCTCGCCGCGCACGCCGCTGACCAGGTGCATCACGTGGGAGTACCGCTCCACGATGCGGTACGGATCCACGCGGATCGTGCCGGGCTTCGCGACACGGCCGAGGTCGTTCCGCGCCAGGTCGACGAGCATCACGTGCTCGGCCGCCTCCTTGGGGTCGGCGTTCAGCTCGGCCTCGAGGGCCCGGTCCTCCTCCTCGCTCTGGCCACGCTTGCGGGTGCCGGCGATCGGTCGCAGCATCGCCTGTCCGCCCTGACACCGGAACAGCGCCTCGGGAGACGCGCCGACCACACGCGTGCCCTCAATATCCAGGAAGTACATGTATGCCGATGGATTCAGCATCCGCAGCGCCCGGTAGACCTGGAAGGGCTCGCTGTGGATCTCGCCCGTACTGCGGACGCTCAGTACGAGCTGGAATACCTCGCCCTCATAGATGTCCCCCTTGGCGGATACCACCCGCTCGAGGAACTCGTCCTGCGAGAGGCTATGGTCCGCCGGGGCGTGGCCGCGCCGTACCGGCTCGGGCGGGTGGGCCCCGCGCATCGCGTGCAGCATCTCCCGGCGAAGCGACTCGCGCTCCCAGCTCTCGCCCGCGTGCAGCAGGGCCATGCGTCGGGTCAGGTGGTCGAACACCAGCACGCTCCGGGGGGCGCAATACAACGCAATCGGCGTGTCCGCCTCCCGCCCCGCCGGCGCCGGCAGTGGCTCGAAGAACCGCACCGCGTCGTATCCGCTCACGCCCACGATGCCTCCGGCAAACGGCACCCCCGCCGGCACGGGCCAGAGCGAGGGTGCCCGATCCCGCAAGCCCCGCAGCATCGCCAGAAAGCCCGCCGTGCCCTCCGGGGCGGCTCGCTCCTCAACGCCGTCGGTGGTGCGGATCCGCAGGGGTGAGCCATCGGCCGGTAGCCACGCCGTGAACGCCGGATCGAGCCCGATGAACGAGTATCGGGCCAGCCGCGTGCCGCTCTCGGCGGATTCCAGCAGGAAGCACGGCCCGAAATCGCTAAGCTTGCGATACACCGATACCGGGGTGTCCAGGTCCGCTGGGATGTCGAATGGGGTCTGCATGGCCGAAATGGCGTCCTCGGAGTAGCCGTCGATGTTCTATCGACTCGTCCGAGGGGTCCGGCCACACACCGCCCCGGCGAGAATCGCGTGGGGGCGGCTGGTGCGTGCGGGGGCTAACCCGTCCGCACCGAAACATGAAGACCACGCCCCATATCCCAACGCCACCACCAGCCGCGCTCGCGGGTGGATTTGGACGCCAGTTTGGGGCTGTGGGTCACCATGCGGTCCATTATGCCAGACATCGCCGCTGCTGTCAAGACGAAAGAGCCCCAACGGCACGCGATCGTGGATATCGGCCATGCGGTGGGGAGATTCTCTATCTAAAGCAGTTAACAGGAATGAATCCCCGCCGCGTGCGAATCATGGTGGGTATGCCCGCGACCGACACCAGACTAGCCAACCTCCTCTCGCCCCTCCATGCCGGCATGATCGACGCGAAGACCCGTGTCTGGATGGCACCGCTGACCCGCAGCCGCAGCAAGCAGCCCGGCGACATCCCCTGGGAGCTCAACGCCGAGTACTACGCCCAGCGGGCCGACCCGTTGAAGGGCGCCGCCGTCATCATCTCCGAGGCCACGCAGGTAAGCCCGCAGGGCAAGGGCTACGCCTTCACCCCGGGCATCCACAGCGGCGAGCAGGTCGAGGGCTGGAAGCTCGTGACCGACGCCGTCCACGACAAGGGGGGGCTCATCCTCGCCCAGTTATGGCACGTCGGCCGAATCAGCCATGTCGATCTCCAGCCCGACGGCAAGAAGCCCGTCGCCCCCTCGGCTGTACGCGCCGACAGCAAGACTTATACCAGCAAAGAAAGCGGACTGGTGCCCACCAGCGAACCCAGGGCGCTCGAAACAGGCGAGATCCCCGGCGTGGTCGACCAGTTCCGCAAGGCCGCCCAGAACGCCAGGGATGCCGGCTTTGACGGCGTCGAGATCCACGGCGCCAACGGCTATCTGCTCCAGCAGTTCCTTCGCCGCTCGACGAACCACCGTACCGACGAGTATGGCGGCTCGCTCGAGAACCGCGCACGGTTCTGCCTGGAAGTCACCAGGGCCGTGCTGGAGGTCTGGGAGCCCGGCAGGGTTGGCTACCGTGTGAGCCCCATGGCCGAGGGCGACGAAGACCCTCAGGACACCCCCGCCGAGACCTACGCTTATCTGGCGACTGAACTCGGCAAGCTGGGGTTGGCCTATATCCACGCCGTGGAGGCCTTCCGAGATTCGCAGCGTGACGAGCAGAGCGAACGGGTGTTTGCGGCCATACGGGCGGCCTTCCGGGACGCGGGAGGCTCGGCCTATGTGGGCAACGGCGAGTACACCGCCGGGGCCGCCGACGAGCGGATCGGCCAGGACAAGGCCGATGCCATCGCGTTCGGAAAGCCCTTTATCAGCAATCCCGACCTGGCCGAGCGATTCCGTCAGGGCGCCCCATTGAACGAGTGGGACCAGTCGACCTTCTACGGCGGTGGGGCCGAGGGATACACCGATTATCCGGCCCTGCGTGTGTGACCGAATCCGGCGAATAGATCGGCGCTTCATCGCGTTTTCCGTGCAAGGAAGCGCCTCCCGGCGCGACTATCCTGTCTAAGGAGTGACGATGATCCATCAATCCATGGCAATCCGGATGCTCTTCATCACGACGATCGCATTGGTGGCTACCGCTGTCGCTGTCGCGAGCGTCTTGCAACCCATGTCCGGCATCACGAGCCAGTCCCACCGAGAGGGCGCCACGATGACTACGACCCAATCGACCTCGACCGAGACCGTCTCGCTTCGGGTCTTCGACCACCACGGCAACCTCGTGGGCCCTATTGCTCTGCCACGCTTCGAACTCACCGAAGCCCAGTGGAAGGAGCGTCTGAGCCCCGAGGCCTTCAAGATCCTTCGGAAGGCCGGCACCGAGGCGGCCTTCTGTGGGACGCTGCTGGATAACAAGAAGGAGGGCGTCTATGCCTGCGCCGGTTGCAGCCTGCCACTGTTCGCTAGCGACGCCAAGTTCCAGAGCGGCACCGGCTGGCCCAGCTTCTATAAGCCCGTGGCCAGCGAGAATATCAACATCGAGCAAGATACCAGCCACGGCATGGTGCGCACCGAGATCCTCTGCGCACGCTGCGACGGCCACCTGGGCCACGTCTTTAATGACGGCCCAGAGCCCACGGGCATGCGTTTCTGCGTGAACAGCGAGAGCCTCGCTTTCACGGACGCCGACGACTTGGCCAGCCTGGGCGAGGTCGCCGTGGCATATTTTGCTGGGGGGTGCTTCTGGTGCGTCGAGGGTGTGTTCGAGCAGCTCAAGGGCGTCCACGATGTCACCAGCGGCTACACCGGTGGCCACGAGAATCCAGAGACCCTGCCGGTCACCTACAAGCAGGTGACCACTGGCGCGACCGGCCACGCCGAGTCGGTCCGCATCGTCTACGACCCCAACGTGATCTCCTACGAGGCCCTGCTCGAGGTCCACTTTGCGACTCATGACCCGACCACCCTCAACCGCCAGGGTGGCGACGTGGGCACCCACTACCGCAGCGCCATTTTCTACGCCAACGACCAAGAGAAGCAGGCCGCCGCGGAGTTCATGAAGAAGCTGGAAGCGAGCAACGAGTTTGAGGATCCAATCGTCACGACGCTCGAGCCCCTCAACGGCTTCCAGGTGGCCGAGGACTACCACCAGAACTACGCCGAGTTGAACCCCGACCAGCCCTACATCTGCAACGTGGCCACGCCCAAGATCGAGAAGGTGCGTGCGAAGTTCCCACAGAAGGTACGCTAGGAACGAGTTGCGTTGTTGAATGGTGTCCCTATGGCTGCCTGCCCTCATTCAACACCCGCCGTGACCAACGATCGAACTCGGCGATCCTCGTAAGATCCACGTTCTCATCGCGCAGCCGGGCGGTATGATGGGCCAGGTTGCCAGCGATACGGCGCTCGCAGCGGCCCAGGTCGAGCACGGCCAGAGGCGTATGGCCGCCGCCGCTGGAGCCGCCGGTGAGCAGATTGCGGCCATCGCGCGTGAAGGCCAGGGCGAAGACCATGCGGTGGGGCGTTTCGAGGGTGAGCAGTTCGACGCCGGTGCTCGCGTTCCAGATCTTCACCAGCCCGTCGCGCCCGCCCGAGGCCAGCAGCCGGCCCTCTGGCCCGAAGGCCAGGGCGAAGACGTCGCCCTGATGGCCCTCGAGCACCGACAGTTGTTCGCCGGTACGGGCGTTCCACAGACGCACGCATCGGTCGTCGCCGGCCGAGGCGAGGGTGTCGCCCTCGGGGGCGAAGGCGAGGATGCGCGTGCCGCCGCGGTGGCCGGGCAGCTGGCGCAGGCGCGTCCGTTCCACCGGATCCCACACATCGAACACGCCGCTGGGGATGTCCGGCGAGGCAGCGGCCAGCAGGTCGCCCGCGGCGTTGAAGCGAATCGTCGAGACACGGTCGCCCAGCGCGCCCAACGCGCCCAGCGGCTGGCCCGTGGCCGCGTCCCACAGGCGGACCACGCCGTCGTCACCGGCCGAGGCGATGGTGGCGCCATCGGGCGAGAGGTCGATGAGGTTGACGTTCCAAGTCTCCTGGTTGGTAATGGGCGGGTAGAGCAGGGCATCATCGCCGGCGTCGCGCACGCGGATGGTCCCGTCGTAGCTGGCGGTGACCAGCGTGTGGCCATCGGCGGAGACGTCGATGGCCGAGACCAAGCCCTCGCCCGCTTCGTGCAGCGGCTGGCCCGACTCAAAGCCGTCGGCCAGGGCGCGGCGATGGAGCTCGCCGCGGTCGCGCGGGCCGCCGCCGGAGTAGATGGCCCCGGTGGTGGGATGGCGCATCAGGGCGTGGACGGTGTCGGCGTGGCCGGGCAGCGGGCGGAATGCGCCGGCGTTCTCGAGCGGCCACAGCTTGATCGTGCCGTCTTTGGCCGCCGAGGCAAGCAGCGCCCCGTCGGGGTGGATCGCAATCCCGCGGACCTCGCCGCCGTGGCCTTGGTAGAGCCGTAACGCTTCGCCCGACTGGGGGTTCCATACGCGAATGGTGTGGCCCTTGCTCGCCGCCACGATACGATCGCCCTCAGGACGCAACGCGATGTCGGTGATGTTGGCGTCGTGGCGGCCGAGGTGCACCGGCTGGGCGTCGGTATCCGGCTGCCACGCCCAGAGGTCGTGTTCCCTGGTGTAAAAGATCCGCTGGGCATTGTTGCTCCAGGCCAAACCATGGCCGCCTGCTTTCCGCCGAACGAGCGTGCGCTCTCGACGCAGGGTGGCCGAGTTCCAAACACCAAGCTGGCCCACGGCCAGCACCGCCAAACGCTCACCGCTGGGGTCAAAGGCGACGCAAGCGAGCCTGCGGTCATCGACCTCGACCGCCCGTCGCTCATCGGAGGCCAGGTCCCACACGCCGAACTCGTGGCGGGTGAGCCACGCGAGCCGCGTTCCGTCGGGGCTTAGGGCGAGGCTGTTGATCTCGCCCCCATGCGTCCACTGGGCTATGGGCGCCCCATCGTCGACGTCCCACACCGTGATACGCCCGTCGCTGGTGACCCACGCCAGCCGGTCCGCATCGGCGTCGCTGGTGAGCGTGCCGAGGTATGAGGCGTCCCGCTGCAGCACGCCCAGTGGCTCGCCGGTGCGCCAGTCCCACCGCCGGACCGCGCCGTCGCTGCCGATCGATACCAGCGACCGCCCGCCATCGACGAACCGCACGCCCATGGCCGCGCCCTCGTGTGCGTCGATAGTGCGCAGGCAGGGCTGGCGGGCGTACAGCTCCAGCAGCGACCAGTAGGCGCGATCCGAGCCGGGGTGGCGCGGATCCCGATCGAGCGCGGCCTCACCGGTCAGGAACTCGCGCCACAGCAGGTCGGCGGCGATGGCCGTCGAGCCGGTGCGCATGGCGCTGCGGCCACGGGCCAGGTTGCTCTCGGTGAGCGCCTGCCGCGTCTCGCGGCGGCGCGACTCGGCCTGGCCGTAGAGCACCGAGAGCCCGACCACCAGCGCCACCAGCGAGAGGGCCAGGGCGCCGCCCAGCAGCGCGGGCGTGCGGTGGCGCCGGGCGGCCTTGCGCAGCACGTACCAGGTGCTGTCGCGCCGGGCGTCGATGGCCTCGCCGGCCAGATAGCGCCCGATGTCTTCGGCCAGCGCGAGGGCGGACTGGTAGCGGCGGTCGGGCTCCTTGGCCAGCGCCGTGAGGGCGATGGTGCCCAGGTCGGTATCGAGGCGCCCGTCGGCGGCTTCCGGCCGCCGGGGCTCGAGCTCGCGGATGGCGCGGATCGCCGCTTCGACAGAGTCGCTTTGGGGTTGAGGATGCTCGCCGGTGATGAGCTCGTAGAGCAGCACGCCCAGCGTGTACACGTCGGTGCGCGCGTCGACCTCGTCCGGGCGGCCGGCGAGCTGCTCGGGCGAGGCGTAGCGGATGGTGCCCACGAACTCGCCGGTGTGGGTGTGCGCCCGGTGGCTGGCGTGCTCTGGGCCGTCGCCGCCCAGGGCCTTGGCGATGCCGAAGTCCAGCACGTGCGGCTGGTCGCCCGCGTCGACGAGGATGTTGTCGCCCTTGAGGTAGCGGTGGATCACCCCGTGGCGGTGGGCGTGCTGCACGGCGTCGCAGATGCGCTCGAACACCGCCAGCTTGCGGCGCAGCAGCTCGGAGAAGGCGCGGCCGTCCGCCGGCCTGGGCAAGCCCGATGCCCACTCGCCCAGGCGCTGGCCGTCGATGTATTCCATGACGTAGCCCGTGCGGCCGCCGGGCAGCGCGCCCGTCTCGTAGACGGTGACGATGCTGGGGTGGCTCAGGCGCGCGGCGGTCTCGATTTCCTGCTGGAAGCGCTGGCGCTGTCGCTCGGACGCGAACGCGCCGCGGGCGAGCATCTTGATGGCGACCCGGCGGCCCGTGCCGGTCTGCACCGCGCGATGCACCACGCCCTGCCCGCCGCGATGGATCTCGCCCAGCACGGCGTAGCCGGGGATGGTGTCCTCGGGTTGCAAGGCGCCCGACGACTCGGCGGATGCTTCGCCGGTGCGGCTCTCGCGCAGCTCGACGAGGAACGCGTTGTTGGCGCTGATCTCGCCCAGCCGGTCGCGGCATCGCGCGCACGCGGCGACGTGCGCTCGAACATCGCCATCGATGGCTTCGCCCGACGCCATGGCTTCGAGCCGGGCATCCGACGGGCACCCGTATTGTGCTCTCTCTTCGGTCATGACGCGCCCCACCCAAGCCTACGGGCCGGCGGCCGGGCTAACAACGCCGGCTATGGGCGTCGCTGTACATCGATCGCGGTGAGGCGGTCACCGCGCACCGTACTTTTTTCAGGATTTGCTGGCAGATCCGATCGCCTCACGCGAAGTCCCCTCCAGATCGCCACGCCCATACCGGGCGTGGCTCAAGTAAGGAAGGAGACCTGGCATGCGAGTTGACATGCGCATCACGCTTTCATGTGTCACGGCCGTCTCAGGGGCCCTGGGCTGCCTGGCCAGCCACGCACACGCCCAGACACTGCCAAACGGCTGGCAGATCGACGTCGAGCAGCCGGTGCTGGCGCCCCCCGGCCACGCCAGCGGGCTGCCGCAGTCCACGACCATCACCGTGCGGGCGAAGTTCGACAGCGCCACCGACTACGCCTTCGCGGCGGGCGTCTTCGATCTGGTCGCCAGCGAGGCGGGGCTGGCGGGCGAGAACTGGAGCGACAACGAGCGCATCGCGCCGTTCGACTTCGCGGGCAGCAGCGATGGGACGCCCACCGACACCGGCGCCATCGACGCCACGCCGGGCCAGTTCCACAATCCCGACCTGGGCTTCGTGGGCGACCCCAGCAATCCGGCGGCGGTGTGGCGCATCACGTACACCGCCACGGACTTCGCGCCTCGATTGATCGACCTCGACACGCGCACCGACGCCGGCCCCAAGGGCTTTGTGCTCTTCGATGACCCCGACGCGGGCACGTCGCGCCGTGTCGATCCGTCGATGCTGATGGAAGGCTCGGGACAGATCGAGATCATCCCCGCCCCCGGCGTGCTCGCGCTGGCGCTGCCCGCCGGGCTTGCGATGACCCGCCGCCGCCGCTGAACCTGCGGCCTCGCACGCTTCGAATGCCGGCCGGAGCCGGCCCGCGATCGCGAGGCGGCAGACAACAGACCCAGATCAATCAAGGAGATCAAACCATGACATTCACGCAGAACAGCTTCGCCACGGCAGCCCTGTTGGCCGCGGCCGGCGCCGCGTGCGCCCAGGTTACGCCCGGCGATTTCACGCCCGAGGCGGTCGAGGACTACGAGGGCACCCCCGGGGGCCGGGCCATCCTGACGAGCATCTTCGGCGGCGAGGTGCCGGTCGTGCCCGGCTCGGTCGAGCACCGCTCGATCGACGAGGGCGACTGGACCGACTTCCGCTCGCCCGGCGGCCCCATCGTCCCCGTCTCGGGTAGCAAGTTCGGTGTGGGGTTCGGCTTTGGCGACTTCACGCTGGACTTCACCGGCCTGGGCGGCATCACCGGCTTCCAGGGCTGGGCCAGCGCGGCGGGCGTGGGGGCGGACACCATCGAGTTCTACGACATGGGCGGCAACCTGATGGACACCTTCACCGACCCCGACGGCTTCGGCCCCGGCGACGGCACGATGGAGAAGTTCAGCTTCGTCTCGACCGCGCCCATCGGCGAGGTGCGCCTGGACGGTGTCGAGACGGCGTACGACGATCTCGGTTTTAGCACCACGGGCAGTGGGGCTCAGGAGTTGGGTGTCCGCGGCCCGATTACCGGCACGCTCAACGGCTCGCGCGTCGATGCCACCATGGTCGGGAGCGGCAACACCGAAACCGGGTTCGTCTCTATCGATGCCGGCCCGCTTGCGGCGGACCTCGGGGACGCGCTCGCCTGGTGCGTCATCCACATCTCCGGGGTCTGTGCTTCGGTTGCCGTCGAATCGGGTGGGGCGATGAACATGCTCACCCTCACCGATGGCAGCTTCACTCGAGATCTCACGATTGAGTTCTTTGACGGGAAGGTGATGCGGGCTACGCAGTCGTGCCTCCGGCAGGGCGACGCGTTCCTCTTCAGCAGCGAGGTGAGCGGAGAGATCCCTCTGATTCCTCCTGGAGCGCCATTTCAGATACTCGATTACTCCGACCTGTACGCCCAGCTTGACAGCGACACCGTCCGGGTATCGGCCGATCGTCTGTACCTTGCGGATCTTGACGGGGATGGCGTGCTCGATCCGGAGCCGTACCGCGTCACGGCCACGATCGACATCCATTATGATGGTGCGCGGCAACTTCCATTCGATCAGCGACTCGAGGGCACGGGGGCGCTCACATCCTTTGACCCCACGACGCGCTCCCGTCATTGGGAGGTCACCAACTTCATGACACCCGCAGCACCCTGCCGCGCCGACCTCGACGGCGATGGCGTGCTGGACATCTTCGACTTCCTGGCCTTCAGCAACCTCTTCGACCAGGGCGACCCGCGGGCCGACTTCGACGGCGATGGGACGCTGGATATCTTCGACTTCCTGGCCTTCAGCAACGCCTTCGACGCGGGCTGCTGAGCGAACGCGTCGGCACGTGGACGAATCGCAACACGCGATTCCCGGCGGCATCTGGACCCGGTGGAGGGCCGGTTCAGATGTCGTCGTACGTCTCGGCGAGCTGGGCCACCCGATCGCGCAGCCGGGTCGTCAGCCGGTTCTTGATGCCGTAGACCGCGTCGACGCTCAGCGCGCACTGGGCGGCGACTTCGGCGGCCGGGACGCCGTGGATGGCCAGGAGCTCGAAGGCCCGCAGCGTGTTCTCCTCGGTGCGCGATGTGCGACGCAAGTCGTCCAGGGCGCGGGCCATGATCGCCCGCTTGCGTTCGGCTTCCCACATGCCCGCGAGCTGGGCCTCCTCGGGCAGTTCCTGGGCGCTTTCGCCCAGCGCCTGGGCGGCGCCGGGCCCGCCGCGGGCCCCGCGCCAGCGTCGCGACGACCGCCAGAAGCGCCGC